>JAXJQF010000111.1:0-32211 GCA_036311285.1 Ruminobacter sp.
AAAATTAAAGTAGCAAAAAGAATTGCGTACGGTTACAGAGATGAGGACTATTTCTTTAGACTAATTAGATACCAGTCCTCTCTCTCAATCCAAAAAAATCCGTGAAGAGCCAAAAAATTATAAGATTTAACAATCTAATTTAGTTATTACGCAAGCTTAGACGGAAGTGTAAAGATACTTAAATCTTTTGTTCTTAGGTAAGTATCATCATTTTCAATTGTAAGTGGGTGGTTTACTAAAACATTGTTTTCAATACCAACACATACACCTTGAACGTTAGATATTAATAATTCAATCGCGTAATTACCTAATCTGCTTGCAAGTATTCTATCCATACCACTTGGAGAACCACCACGTTGGATGTGACCTAAAATAGTTGTACGACATTCAATACTTGTGTTTGTTTCAATGTCGTGTGCTAAAGATTCTGCATTAGTAATGTTTTCAGCTAATGCGATCAAACCATGTCTTTTACCTTGATTGAATGAAGATATAACTTGGTCATAAATTTCTTTTTTATCAAAATCTTTTTCAGGGATAACAATAAAGTCAGCACCAGAAGCGATGCCAGAGTAAGCGGCTAAATCACCACAATGTCTACCCATGATTTCAACAATGTTAACTCTCTTGTGAGAGTTACATGTATCTCTTAGTTTATCCATACATTCAACAACAGTATTTAACGCTGTGTCAAATCCGATAGAAAAGTCCGTTCCTTTTACATCGTTATCAATTGTTGCTGGAATACCTATACATGGAATACCAATTTCACTTAATCTTAGAGCTCCTGTGAATGAACCGTTTCCACCAATAATAATTAAAGCATCAATATTATGGTTTTTAAGGTTTGCAACAGCTTCTTCTCTAACAGAAGCTTCTTCAAATGCAACGAATCTAGCAGTACCTAAAATAGTACCACCTTTGTTAATGATATCTTCTACATCTTGATGAGTTAGATTGATGAATCTTTCTTGATGTAAACCTAAGAACCCATCTCTGATACCAATAATTTCTAACCCTTCTGACAATCCACGTCTTACTACAGCCCTGATCGCTGCGTTCATACCAGGGGCGTCTCCACCACTAGTTAATACTGCGATTCTTTTTATAGTATTCATCGTTATTCTCTTAATATTTATGTATTGTTTTGCTTGTGTTTCTTAAAGAATACAACGGATGTTCTATGAACATCCGTTGATTAGCTTAAGCTATAAAATATTACTTAGCTGCTGCGATGATTGCTGCGAAATCTTCAGCCTTTAATGATGCACCACCAACTAAGCCACCGTCGATATCCTTTTGAGCGAATAAGTCTGGAGCTGTCTTAGCATTGCATGAACCACCGTATAAGATTTGAACCTTTTCAGCAACTTCAGCGTCAAAGCTTGCTAAGAATGCTCTGATCTTGCTGTGAACATCTTGAGCGATTTCTGGAGTTGCAGTCTTACCTGTACCGATAGCCCAAATTGGTTCGTAAGCGATAACAGCCTTTTCAAATGAAGCGATGCCACATAAGTCGATAACAGCCTTTAATTGAGTCTTACAAACTTCTTCAGTTTGGTTAGCTTCGAATTGTTCTAATGATTCACCAATACATAATACAGGGATTAACTCAGCGTCTTGAGCAGCCTTGTACTTAGCAGCTACAACTGCATCAGTTTCGTTATGGTATGCTCTTCTTTCGCTGTGACCAACGATAGCATACTTACAACCGAATTCTTTGATCATAACTGGAGAGTTTTCACCAGTGTAAGCACCTGAATTGTGAACGTCACAGTCTTCTGAACCGTACTTGATTGCAGAATCTTTCGCTAATTCTTCAACTAAACCGATGAAGATTGCTGGTGCGCATACAGCTACTTCTACAGATGGAGCTTGAGCTGCAGGATCTTTTAATGCATTTACTAATGAAGTTACAGAATCTTTAGTTCCGTTTAACTTCCAGTTACCCATTACTAATGGCTTTCTCATAATTTTAAACCTATAAAATAAATTTCTTACAATTAAATAACGTTATTACTTTTATAAAAAGTTACGTAATTGTATCACAATACAAAAAAACTAACAAATTGACTACATAATAATTTGCTATTTTATAAAGTAAAATAACAATACTTATAAGTTGAACTAATATAACTTTATTATGTTAAGAAAAAGACGAACTTTATGTAATAATTTATGTGTATTCGTTGGTCTTATATGAAAGAGTTGATTGTCTAACATTGTGTTTAAGATTATCTGTATGTAAATAAATCAAAAGTATAGTTCTTTTATTTATAGCTTGAACTTATCTTTAACTTGACAAAAAGCACGTAATTTGAGAATATGCGTGTGTAAAAAGCGTAATTAAATAACATGATACGCACGCGTTATATTTTATATAAATAGATATAGAGATTATATGTTGTTTGTAAACACAATTACTACGATTATTAGCATTATTACCATTACGAGTAAAGTAAAGGGCTAATCTTCGTTTGTTGTTTAAAATCAACATAAAATAAAGGCCCAATTCAAAAGAATTTAGGGCTTTTTTTGTTTAAAGGATTGTTTGATGCGAGTTTTAAAATTTGGTGGCACTTCATTAGCAGATTCAGAACGTTTTTTAAGTGTTTCTGACATTGTTGTTAATTCTCATAGAAAATCACAAGTTGCCTTAGTTCTTTCAGCTCCTGCAAGAGTAACTAACTTATTAGTTTCTTTAGTAGAAGAAGCAGTAAAAGGCAATTCATGTAAAGAAGAAGTTGAAGAAATTATTTCTGTTTATAAAGGTATTTTAAAAGGTGTAAAGGAAAAATATTCAACTTTAAATGATGCTATGATTGTGCAAAAAATTGAAGAAGAATTTTCTTTAGTTAAAAAGCGCATCGAAGGTATTGTGTTACTAGGTCAATGTCCAGACAGTGTACAAGCTTTTATCTTAAGTAGAGGTGAAAAGCTTTCTGTTCTTTTAATGGAAGAATTACTTAAGGCTAGAGGCGAAGAAGTTACAAAATTATGTCCAGTTGATGTGTTAAAGACAGAAGGTGGTTACCTTGAATCAACAGTAAATATTGAATTATCTCGTTCTTTATTCAGTCAAAGAGAAAGAAATGATTCAACAATTTATATCATGATGGGCTTTACAGGTGGTAACGCTGATAATGAATTAGTTTTATTAGGTAGAAATGGTTCTGATTACTCAGCAGCATGCTTATCTGTATGTGTACAAGCTGAATGTTGTGAAATCTGGACAGATGTAGATGGTGTTTACAGTTGTGACCCAAGAATTGTTCCTGATGCTTTATTATTAAAGAGAATGAGCTATAAGGAAGCTATGGAATTATCTTATTTTGGTGCTAAGGTATTACATCCAAGAACAATTGCTCCAATCGCACAATATCATATCCCTTGCTTAATAAAGAATACAAATAACCCTGAAGGTGAAGGCACAATGATTGCGAAAGAAGGCGATTTGTCAGTACCTATTAAGGGTATATCAGATCTTAAGGATATCTCTTTAATTAATATCAGTGGTCCTGGTATGAAGGGTAAGACTGGTATGGCTGGTCGAATCTTCTCTTGTGTGTCAAGAGCAGGTATCTCTATTGCTTTAATTACTCAATCTTCATCAGAATATTCAATCAGTTTCTGTATTCGTTCAAAGGATACTGAGAAGGCTCAGCAAGTTTTACATGAAGAATTTGCTTTAGAATTGGATGCAAGATTATTAGATAGTATCGATATCTTAGATGACAAGGCTATTATCTCTGTTGTAGGTGATGGTATGCAAACAGTTAAGGGTATCGCTTCTAAATTCTTTACTTCACTTTCATTAGCTAACATTAATGTAAATGCTATTGCTCAAGGTTCTTCAGAACGTTCAATTTCTGCAGTAGTATCTAAGAATAAGGTTAATGAAGCTATAAAGATCTGTCATCAAAACTTCTTTACATCTTTACAATTTATTGATGTGTTAGTGATCGGTATTGGTGGCGTAGGTGGTGCTTTATTAGAACAGATCAGAAGACAACAGTCTGTTTTAAGAGAACAAAATGGTTTAAGCTTAAGAGTGTTTGGTGTATGTAACTCTAAGCATATGTTATTAAAGCCTGAAGGTATTGATTTAAATAGTGATTATCGTGCTGAATTAAATCAACAAGAAGAAGGATTCTCTTTAGAAAAGGCTAAGGCATTTATAACAGAATCTCACTTAATCAATCCTGTAATTGTTGATTGTACTTCAGATGCGAAGATTTCAAGTCAATATGTTGATTTCTTAACAGCTGGTTTCCATGTTGTTACACCTAATAAGAAGGCTAACACAGATACAATGGAATATTACCATGCATTAAGAAAAGCAGCTATGCTTCGTAAACGTAAGTTCTTATATGAAACTAACGTAGGTGCAGGTCTTCCTGTAATTGAAAACCTTCAAAACTTAGTTTCAGCGGGGGATAGTTTAAAAGAATTTGCTGGTATCTTATCTGGTTCATTGTCATTTATCTTTGGTAAGTTAGACGAAGGCATGAGCTTTAGTGAAGCAACTTTAACTGCTAAGTCAATGGGCTTCACCGAACCAGATCCAAGAGATGACTTAAGTGGTATGGACGTAGCTCGTAAAGTGTTAATCTTAGCTCGTGAAACTGGTTTAAATCTAAGTTTAGACGATATCGATGTTGAAATGGCATTACCACCAGGATTTGATGCAAGCGGTACTACAGAAGAGTTCTTAGCTCGTTTACCACAAGCTGATGCTTACTTTAAGGAAACAATTGAAAAAGCAAAGGCAAAAGGTCAAGTTCTTCGTTATGTTGGTACAATCATTGATGGTAAGTGTAAGGTTGCTATTAAGGCAGTTGGTGAAGATGATCCATTATACAAGGTTAAAGATGGTGAAAATGCTTTAGCGTTCTTATCTAACTACTATCAACCAATACCGTTAGTATTAAGAGGATATGGTGCTGGTACCCAAGTAACGGCTGCTGGTGTTTTTGCTGATATTTTAAGAACTTTAAACTGGAAGAGAGAGGCGTAAGATGGCAGTAAGTGTATTTGCTCCAGCTTCAATTGGTAATGTAAGTGTTGGCTTTGACGTTTTAGGTGCTGCCTTAAAACCTATAGATGGTCAAATTCTTGGTGATGTTGTTGAAGTACATGATAGTACACAAGAATATGAATTTGAAATGCAAGGATGGTTTGCATCTAAGCTTCCTAGCGATGCTAAATCTAATATTTGTTATGATGCATTCTTAGGATTTAAGGATTACATGTCTGCAAAGGGTTTAGCAGTTAAACCTTTAAAGTTAGTTTTACACAAGAATTTACCAATCGGTTCAGGTTTAGGTTCAAGTGCTGCTTCAATAGTTGCAGCAGTAGAAGCTTTAAATGCTTTCCATGATTATCCAATGTCAAAGGACGAAGCTTTAGCTTTAATGGGTAAGCTAGAAGGCAAGATTTCTGGTTCTGTTCACTATGATAACGTTGCTCCTTGTTATTTAGGTGGCATACAACTTATGGTTGAAGAATTAGGTATTATTAGTGAAAAGGTTCCTTCGTTTGATGAATGGTACTGGGTGTCATGCTACCCAGGCATTACAGTAAGTACAGCAGCTGCAAGAGAGATCTTACCAAAGGAATATAGTAGACATGACTGTATTACATTTGGTAGACAATTAGCTGTATTTATTCAAGCAAGCCATAATGGTAACAGAGATTTAGCTGCTACTGTGTTAAAGGATGTATTAGCTGAACCATACCGTCAAAGCTTAATTCCTGGTTTTGTAGAAGCAAGAGAGCAAGCTGCAAAATTAGGTGCATTAGCATCAGGTATTTCAGGCTCAGGTCCGTCAATCTTTGTAGTTATGAATGATTTAGCTAAAGCACAAGAAATGCAAGATTGGTTAAAGGCTAACTTTATTCAGAACGATGATGGGTTCTGTAATATTTGTAAGATTGATACAGACGGTACAGTTGTAAAGAATATCTAATAATATATAGGTAATAGGACATATGTGGTCTTATTACCTTTTAAACTTTTGTAAAAGGTAAATTTAAATGCAATTATATAATATCAAGCATAATGACGAACGCGTATCATATGCTCAAGCTGTAAAGCAAGGTTTAGGTAAGGATCAAGGTTTATTCTTCCCTGAAGTTATCAAGGAAATGGATAATGTTGAGGCTTTATTAGAGCTTCCATTTGTAGAACGTTCTACTAAGATCTTAGCTCATTTAATTGGTGACGAATTACCTGAATTACCTACATTAGTTAAGAATGCATTTGCTTTTGGTGCTCCATTAGCAAAGGTTGACGAAAACAACTATGCATTAGAATTATTCCACGGTCCAACATTAGCATTTAAGGACTTTGGTGGTAGATTTATGGCTCAATGCTTAGGAGCTATTGCAGATGGTAAGAAAGTTACAATTTTAACAGCTACAAGTGGTGACACAGGTGCTGCGGTTGCTCATGCATTTTATAAGTTACCAGGTATTGATGTTGTTATTTTATATCCAAAAGGAAAGATTAGTAACTTACAAGAAAAGTTATTCTGTACTTTAGGTGAAAATATCAGAACAGTTGCTATCAACGCAGCATTTGATGATTGCCAAGCGTTAGTTAAGCAAGCATTTGATGACCAAGAATTAAAGGTTGCAATCGGTTTAAATAGTGCAAATTCTATTAACATCAGTAGATTGCTAGCTCAAGTATGTTACTACTTTGAAGCTGTTGCTCAACTACCAAAGGATAAGAGAAATAATGTAGTTGTTTCTGTTCCAAGTGGTAATTTCGGTGACATTACAGCAGGTTTAATCGCTAAAGCTTTAGGTTTAAATATTAAGAAGTTTGTAGTTGCTACAAATGATAACGATACTGTACCTCGTTATTTAGAATCTGGTAATTGGGATCCAAATCCAACAGTTGCTACCTTATCTAACGCAATGGACGTATCTAAGCCTAACAATTGGCCACGTGTAGAAGAGTTATTCAAAGTTAAGGGTTGGAGCTTGAAGGAATTAGGCTATGGTAAGTTAAGTGATGATGAAACAAAGCTTGCTATGAAAGAAACTCAAGCTTTAGGTTATATCACTGAGCCACATGGTGCGATTGCATATAAGGTTCTTCAAAATAACTTAGAAGAAGGCGATGTAGGTATTTTCTTGTGTACAGCTCATCCAGCTAAGTTTAAGGAAAGTGTTGATAGCATTTTAGGTACTGATATCGATTTACCTGAAGCGTTAGCAACTCGTGCAAACTTAGATATTTTATCAGATGAAATGGAAGCTGATTTTGCTAAGTTAAGAGAATACTTATTAAACAAGTAATAGTGTGATATAAACTATTTCAAAATATAAAGGTGACATTAAATTGATGTCACCTTTGGTTTTCTTGGGAGAGTGATTCTGTTTTAAATAATAAGATTTGGATATTACTAATTGTTGTTTTTGTAATATACATATACTTCTACTACGATTTGTCTACTGTTACTAATAAATTATGATTTTTTTATGAATATAATTTTTATTAAATATTATTGCATCGGTTATAGTCTATCCTTATGAGTGTGTATCGCCATAATAATACCAAAACCAATACTTAATGTAATCATAGAGGTCCCGCCATAGCTAATTAGTGGTAGAGGAACACCCACCACTGGTAATATACCACTAACCATGCCTATATTCACGAATATGAGAATGAAGAAGGTTAGGGATATACTTCCCCCTAGAAGTCTTTCAAATGTCGTAGCAGACTTATACGAGATGTATAAGCATCTTGAAATAATAAATAGGTAAATGGACATTAATAGCCCGAATCCCATTAATCCAAATTCTTCACTATACACAGCAAAAATAAAGTCTGTATGAGCTTCTGGTAGGAAGTCTAATTGAGATTGAGTTCCATTAAGCCAGCCTTTGCCGTAAACCCCACCAGAACCAATAGCGATTTTGGATTGAATAATATGATAGCCACTGCCTCTATGGTCTGGGTTGTCTGAGAAATATGTAAAAACTCTTTGCTTTTGGTAAGCAGGCATTAGGAAGAACCAATATAGTGGAACTAATGCGGCTCCCATTAAGGCTAAAATAAAGCTATGTAGCCAACTTATACCACCTAAAAAAATTACAAAACATCCTGATAGGGCAACTAATACGGAGGTTCCTAAGTCTGGTTGCCATGCTATTAATACACAAGGTATTGCAATTGTAACAATTGATTTAATGATGGTTACAAATCGAGGAGGAATCGCTTCTTTACTCATTATAGAGGCAACTAATATTGGTAGAGCTATCTTTAAAATTTCTGATGGCTGAATGGTTAAAATTCCTAGGTTTAGCCATCTCTTAGCTCCGTTTACATCAACACCAGCTATCTTTACTGCAAGAAGTAATACAATGCAAATGAAGAATATTAACCAAAAACATCTGTTTAGAACACGAGGTGCTATTTGGGCAACTATAATCATCACAACAAATCCAAGACTTGTTCTGATGATTTGATTAAGTAGCATTAAACCATTTTGGTCTGAAGCACTGTATAGAGCAAATAAGCTTAGGGTAAGAGCCGCAAGCAACCCACCCATTAAAGGCATATCGATATGTAATCTTTTTATTAAGCTTTCAGATTTTGTGATAAAAGGAGTTTCATTGTATTTAAATGTATTGTTATTTGTCATTTTATCCTCTTATCTTTTTATTTTTTAACTTTTGTTCTTTGTTGTTAATGTTTTTATTTGTTAAGTTATTTGTTTCTTTTTTGGGTTCTTCTTGTTGCTCTTGGTGTTCTGTTCTTATCTTTTCAATTGTATCTGAGATAAGTTCAGGTGTGGCTGGAACTCGACTGTATTTGTAAATAAAATAATCGTCCAAAATTTTTCTAGTAATAGGAGCAGCCATTGTACTGCCACCACCTATATTTTCAGCTATAACTGCTACTAATATTTCAGGATCTTCCTTTGGTGCAAATGATACGAATAATGCATTATCTCTTTGAGTTTCTTTTAAAGATTTTGCATTATATTTTGCGTCTTGTTTGATTGATACCACCTGAGCCGTTCCTGATTTACCACATGCAGTGTAGGTGGTATTCATAAATGCACGTCTACCTGTACCTTCTGGACCATTTATTACTCTACACATACCTTCTTTTGCATATTCCCAAAAATCTTCATTTTTAAGATTTAATACATGGTTTAGCGGAGGCTTAACTCTGTTATCTGGGAATGTTCCTGTTGGGTCCTTAGAAGAGTTAAGGATGTGAGGAATAACGTCAACTCCTTTATTTAATAAAATAGAGTGAGCTCTTGCAAGTTGAAGTAAAGTTGTTGTCCAATAACCTTGACCAATCCCAATTGAAACCGTATCACCAGGAACCCAGTCATGTTTATATCTTTTTTTCTTCCATTGTTTTGAAGGCATAAGGGCGGTTGTTTCTTCATAAATATCAACACCTGTTTTATGTCCCATACCAAACTTTGTCATGTATGAATGAATCTTGTCGATACCAGCTTTGTATGCAAGATCATAGAAGAATGTATCAGCAGAGATTTCTACCGCTCTGTATATATCCATCCATCCATGGCCCCATCTTCTCCAATCTCTAAATTTATGAGTTGAACCAGGTAGTTGGAAATAAGGACCTCCAAAGAATTTGGTATGAGAAGAAATAAGATCTTCGTTGAGCCCCATTATTAGCATTAATGGTTTGATTGTAGAAGCTGGAGAGTAACTACCTTGAGTAACGCGATTGATTAAAGGTTTGTCAGGGTTGTTAATTAAAGCACTATATTCTTTACTTTTTATACCTCTTACAAATGGGTTTGGATCGTAGCTTGGTGATGATACAAATGCTAAAATTTCACCAGTCTTTGGATTCATTGCAATTAGAGCTCCTCTCTTACCTCTTAGAAGCTCTTGAGCTCGTACTTGTAATCTAATATCAATTGAAAGAGTTATATCTCTACCTGGAATTGGAGGAGTTTGATTTAATGTGCGAATGATTCTTCCTCTAGAATCAACTTCTACCTGTTTTTGACCACTTACGCCATGGAGAATATTCTCATAATACTTTTCGATACCTTGTTTACCAATATCATTTGTGGCAGCGTAGTTGTCTGCTTTGCCTTCTTGTTCGATTTGAGCAAGTTCCTTTGCTCCAATTCTAGCAACATAACCAATAGCATGGGTTAGGGTGTCACCTAATGGATAATATCTTTTTAGGTTTGCTTCTATGCGTACGCCTGGATAACGATATTGTTCAACAGAGAACTTTGCAACTTGTTCTTCATTTAAATTTTCAGTAATTAGAGTTGAAACGAAATTTCTTTTAACTCTAATTCTTTCACTGATTTGTTCAATGTCTTCACTATCTAGATTAAGTTCTAGAAAATCATTTAAATCATTTATTACGTTCTTAAAAAACTCATGTTTATCTTTAGAGTTTAAGGCTACAATTTTAGTAGTTAATTCAGGGATAATAACTAAACTAAATAAAGGTCTATTGTCAGCTAGTACATAATGATTTCGGTCATAGATAATACCTCTAGGAGGAGAAAGAGGTACAATTTTAATTCTATTATCGTTAGAACGTGTTTGATAATTATCGTATTTAATAACTTGTAGATGATATAGATTTGCAAATAGTATACAAACTAAAATTAGCATTCCTATAATGGAACCGATAAGTCTTTTTGAGAAAACAAACTTCTCTTTTTCGTAGTCTCTAATTCTGTTTATATGTCTAAATTGCGATAATTTCATCAGCTTTATCTCTTGTTATAATTATGCTCTATGATAAGGATGATTAGCAGTTACACTCCAGGCTCTATATAGAGCTTCTGCTAGAATTATTCTAACAATAGGGTGAGGTAGGGTAAGAGGAGATAAAGACCAGCTCTTTTCTGCTAGAGCTTTACACGCAGGAGAAAGACCTTCTGGTCCACCTACTAATAAAGCAACATCTCTTCCTGAGTTTTTCCAAGAATTTAATTCTTCTGCTAACTGTTCTGTATTGTACATTTTTCCTGGTATATCCAAGGTAACAACTAATGCTCCTTTGGGTATTGCCGCAATCATTTGATTACCTTCTTGTTCAGTTATACGAGCAATGTCTGCGTTTTTACCTCTTTTTTGAGCAGGTATTTCTATTAACTCTAAAGAACAATCTTTAGGAAAACGCTTTGCGTATTCCTTATAGCCTTCTTCTACAAATTTAGGCATTTTATTGCCTACAGCAATTAAATAGATCTTCATAACTCTAATGACACGTCTTATTATAGGTTTTCGTATAGCTTTTCTAATTCGTATGTAAGTCTTGCTTCTGATTGCATTACGTGTAATATAACATCACCACAGTCTAGTAAAACCCAATCGCCTGGATTTTCTCCTTCAATACCGTTAGTAATAACACCATTTTTCTTTAGTTTTACATTTACTTTTTCAGCGATAGCATTTGTATGACGATTTGATGTACCTGTGCAAATCATCATTACGTCAGTAATACTTGATTTGCCTGCAACGTCGATAGCTACAACGTCTAAGCCTTTTGTATCTAGTATTTCATTTGTAATTAAATCAACTAATTCATTTGTATTCAAAATAAGTACCTTTTATAGATTGTATGTAATTAGTATATTATATTATTTTTTTATTAAGCATTTATATAATATATTGTGTGATATATCTTACTTATATAATTTATTTGATTGTATATATGAGACAATCTCTCGTGGAATATTGTCTATGACTTTCTTATTGTCATAATCTTCGCATTTAAAACAGTTTCGTATTTGTGTTGAACTAATATCAAAAGTTGGATTATTAACAAATATGATTTTACCTGTTTTTTGGGTAACACAACAATCATGGTTGTTCTTTATATTATGTAAGTATTCTTCAACAAGTTTATCATCATCTACATTTAAACTTTTTCTAAGTAATTCAATTAAGCTGTTGTCTAAATCTTCTAATTTAAGAGTATATTGAGGTCTGTTCATTACTATTAAGTTAGTGTATTTCAATATATCTTTAAATTGATACCATTTGTGAAAAGATAGAAATGAATCCATCCCGATTATAAAATTTAGTGAACAGCTATTTTTATTGATTAAAAACTCATTATAAAAATGTCTTACAGTATCAACAGAATAAGAGTAGTTTTTTTGTGAAATTTCATAGTCACTGACAATAATGTTACTGTAACTATCGTTATCACAATTTAAATTTTTACTTGTATTACATTCTTGATAATTAAAAGCAATTTGACACATTTTAAGTCTATCAAGATCAGCAACATTAGCGTGAGTTTTATAATAAGGGGTTTTGTTTGGAACAATTATGACTTTGTTAAGTTTTAAAGTTTCTTTAAGCCAATAAATTGTTTTTATGTGACCATTGTGTATAGGATCAAATGATCCCCCAAATATTGCAATATTATTCATCTATAAATTTTTTGTTTGGATTAGATATACGTACAGCCAATTCTCTTAAAATTATATATGCTTGCTTTTCATCGAAATTACGGCATAAAAGGTCAGCTTTGCTTAGTAAGGAAATTAATTCTCTTAGCTGCTCTAGTTTGATCTTTGAAGCAGCCTTAGCATACATGTCTTGTTTAAATTTTACATATTTTAATAGTTTATGAGATTCAAAGTATTGGTTTAATGGTAATCCTTGTTCTATTAAGTTTCTCATCTCATAGAGAGAGGTAAAGGCAGTACCAATCTGACGTATAATTTCGTTTAAGGAAAAGCCATCGCCCATTAGAGCTTCTAACATAACAAGTCTCTTGTTTGGAGTGATTGCAGTATTTATAAATGCTTCATTTATGTCGAAGATTGAGTAATGGTTAGAAGGACTAACATGCTGTTTTAATTCATCTAGATTGATTTTCCCACTAATACCACAAAGCTGTAGTTTTTGAAGGATTTGGTCTAGAGATGTTAAGTTTCCTTCGTACGAAGATACAAGAAAAGATGCTTCTAAATCATCCAATATGATCCCATAACTTGAAGCCATGGTTTTAACATGTTTTGTAAGTTGGCTTTCGTTTAGTTCGTAAAATATCGCAAATAGTCCTTTGTTAACAAGCGTTGATAAAGGTTTACAGCTTGATATTTCATTTTTACTAAGTCTTGGTAAAGTTATTACTACAAGTAATGAATCATTTAAGCATTCATCAATAACGGATAAAACTTCTTGGTGTATTGCTTTAAAGGTAGAGTTATTACCTTTTTCAAGATCTATTGTCACTATTACTTTATCTGCAAAAAGACCGATGCTTGTACAAGCTTCTGCAAGTTTTGATAAATCATCTTTAGATTTAAACATATCACCTGTAAATCTTATAACGCTATCTTGTGGATACCCTTTTGAGAAAGCGGTGTTAAGAATTTGCTTTGTGTAAAATTGTTGCCAAAATAACTCATTACTAGAGATTATATATACTGGTGATAAATCTTTTTTTAGATATTGACCAAGTTCGTTACCGTTAATTTGCATAAGTGTTTTTTATCCTTCCATTGCTATTTGTCGTTCATCATACGACCTTCTTCTTTTGCCTTTTGGAAGTCATCAATAGTTTGCAAATCCTCATCAATAATTAAGTCGTCTTTTTCAACTGTTGAAGAAGGAGAGAGACTTAAATTGGTATTGTTACCGCTATTGAAATTCATTTCTAATGCTTTAAGTTCTTCTTCGTTACTGATTTCGAAGGTTTCACTATTTTCTTTATTAAAAGCATCGATTACGATCTTTATTTTTTCAACTTTAGTTTTTTCTTGTGCTTTCTTTTCATTTTCAAAAGATAAGTGAGAGTTTCTTAATCTGTAGATGATATTCTTTGTTAATGTTTTAGCTGATTCTTCATCAATTGTTTTAGTTTCAGCATCTGTAGCTATTTTGGCACCAGCTTTATTTAAATATGCTCTGTTAATAGATGATTTAATTACGTAAGGTTTTTTACCTTTTACAAATAATGAACATGAAATTCTATTTTGATATAAATATTCAAGAACTTGTGAGTTACTTCCTACAGATGCTTCCTTTGATGCACCAGCCATTGGTGAACAGCTTAGAACAGGGATATCCCCCTTAATACTATCACTTATTTTAGCTTCTGTTTCAATAACTTCTATTTTCTCAAGTATAAGCTCTTTATGTAATTCCTTATACAATAGATCGTTGTTATTGCCATATATAATTATTTGGGGATAGTTTTCGGCTAATTTGTTTGAGTTTTGCAGATGAAAACCACAACCAACAAGTGTTGTTATGCCTAAAATCAAAGTTAAAAGCTTTTGCATTCTTCTTCCCCAAAATATAGTTTTTTAATTAATTTATATCGAAATAGGTATGAGCCTAATTTGGACAACAGTTATTATAATTTATTAAAACAAAAATGTACTTTTGTATACATGAATTATATAACAAAAGTACATTTTATTTTAGTAATTTATGACTTTAAGAACTAAGCAACTACAACATTTAATAATTTACCTTTAACATAGATTACTTTACGAATTTCTTTGCCTTCAGTAAATTTCTTAATTTGCTCTTCGTTAAAAGCTTTTTCCTTAACTTGTTCTTCTGTTGCATCTGCACTTACAGTAATACGTGCACGAACTTTACCATTTACTTGAACGATGATTAACTTTTCATCTTCAACTAATGCATCTGCCTGAGCCTTTGGCCATGAAGCATTATCAATGTCATCGTGTCCTAAGTCTTGGTATAGTTTGAAGCAAGCATGAGGAATAATAGGGTATAGTAGAACTACAACAGTATCATAGATTTCATAAGCTAATGATAGACCACTATCTTTAGTTAAATCGATCTTTGTTACTTTGTTTAATAATTCCATGATGGCAGCGATAGCTGTATTGAATGTTTGACGTCTACCAATATCATCAGTTACTTTTTCAATAACCTTGTGTAAATCTCTTCTGATTGACTTTTCTTCACTTGTTAAAGTTGAGTAATCAGTAGTAGCAGGGCGAGGAGATTGAATTAATGATTGAATATTGTTAAAGAATCTGTTGATGAAACGTTTTGCACCTTCAACACCTGATTCTTGCCATTCTAATGTTAATTCAGCAGGAGAAGCGAACATCATGAATAATCTAATTGTATCAGCACCGTATTCTTCAACCATTCTTTGAGGATCGATACCGTTGTTTTTAGACTTACTCATCTTAGTCATACCAGCGTGAATTACTTCATGACCTTCTAAATCTTTTGCTGAAGCGATTCTGCCTTTTTCATCACGTGTGGTGATTACGTCTAATGGGCTAACCCAAACTTTACCACCATTTTCGTCTAGGTAGTAGAATGCGTCAGCTAATACCATGCCTTGGCATAATAATCTTGTGAATGGTTCATCACTCTTAACCATGCCAGCATCACGTAATAACTTGTGGAAGAAACGAGCATATAATAAGTGCATACATGCGTGTTCGATACCACCTACGTATTGGTCAACAGGAAGCCAGAAGTTAGCTCTTTCGCTATCAAGCATGCCTTCTTGGTAATCAGGACAACAATATCTTGCGTAGTACCATGATGATTCCATAAATGTATCAAATGTATCTGTTTCTCTTTCACATTCAACACCGTCTACAGTTACCTTTGCCCAAGTCTTGTCTGACTTGATAGGGCTTTGTACACCATCCATGATTACATCTTCTGGTAATACAACAGGGAACTCTTTAGCACCAACAACTTCACCGTTTGGTTTGTTGATCATTGGAATTGGGGCGCCCCAATATCTTTGACGAGATACACCCCAGTCACGTAATCTAAAGTTTACGGTTCTATGACCTTGCTTGTTCTTTTCAAGTTCTGCACAGAATGCATCAAATGCACCCTTGAAATCTAAACCGTCGAACTTACCACTGTTGTATGTAATACCTTTTTCAGTATACGCTTCTTTTGAAATGTCTGCTTCTGTTCCATCTGCTGGACGGATAACAGGCATAATGTCTAAGTTGTATTTTTTAGCAAATTCATAATCTCTTTGATCATGTGCAGGAACTGACATTACAGCCCCTGTACCGTAATCCATAAGAACGAAGTTTGCTACCATAATTGGTACTTCTCTGCCAGTTAATGGATGGATAGCATATAAGCCTGTTGCCATACCTTTCTTTTCCATTGTTGCAAGATCAGCTTCTGCAACCTTTAAGTTACGGCATTCTTCAATAAATTGAGCTAATTGAGGATTGTTTTCAGCTGCTTTTTTTGCTAATGGATGTAATGAAGCAATTGCTACATAGGTAACACCCATTAAAGTGTCAGGTCTTGTTGTATATACATCCATTGTTTCTTCGTTGTCTTTAACTTTGAATGTAATAGTTAAACCTTCAGAACGACCAATCCAATTCTTTTGCATGGTCTTAACCATTTCTGGCCAACCATTTAACTTGTCTAAGTCATTTAATAATTCTTCAGCGTAATCAGTGATCTTTAAGAACCATTGTGGAATTTCTTTGATTTCAACGGGAGCATCGCATCTCCAGCATTTGCCGTCTTGAACTTGTTCGTTAGCTAATACTGTTTGGTCATTAGGACACCAGTTTACTGTTGAAGTCTTCTTATAAACTAATCCTTTTTCGTATAACTTAGTGAAGAACCATTGTTCCCATTTGTAGTATTCAGGCTTACATGTTGCAATTTCACGATCCCAATCGTATGAAAGACCTAACATCTTTAATTGAGTCTTCATGTAATCGATATTACTATATGTCCATTTAGCAGGAGCTGTTTTATTTTTAATTGCAGCATTTTCAGCAGGTAAACCAAAAGAGTCCCAACCTATTGGTTGCATTACTTCCTTACCATTTAATCTTTGGTATCTAGAAATAACATCGCCGATTGTATAATTTCTAACGTGTCCCATGTGTAACTTTCCTGATGGATATGGGAACATTGATAAACAATAGAATTTTTCTTTGTTTGATTTATCGTTTGCTTTGAATGTCTTGTTTTCTGCCCAGTGCTTTTGCACCTTTGGTTCTAAATCATGTGGATTATATTGCTCTAAAATGACAGTCATGATAAAGTCTAAGCCTTTAAGTAATATTAAAAAATAAAATTAAAATTTAGCGTGTTTGTTCGCTAAATTGTTTTGCTAAATTGTGCTCATTATACACTACAAATGAATTTTTTTTTAATTTTGTTCAATAGCAGCACTACATGCTTTTGCTAATTGGTCTGCACAAGATGTTCCTTTGCCTCGGCAATCATTTCCAGAACATTTTTCAATTATTTCTTCAGCTTTAAAACCATTTAATAATTTGCTTATCATTTTCAGGTTTCCTGGACAACCTCCCATGAATGCAATGTTCGTTATTACGTGGTTATCGTCTATGTCAAAAGAAATAACTTTTGCACAAACTCCTTCAGTTTCATATGTAAATAGCATTTCTATACCTCATGCAATTTTTATGTATTGTATAGAACAATGTTATTTTTATAATTTAGAAAAAAACATTGCTCTTAAAGTTGTAAGATTATTCGTATGATTTCTTAAGCTTTTCAAATGCAGGCATTGAACGTTTAATCATGTCTGCATCAACACAATATGCTACACGAACATAACCTGGGCAGCCAAAATCATCGCTTGGAACTAATAATAAATTAAATTCTTTTGCTTTTTCGTGGAATTTAAAAGCATCGTCTTCTAGTGCTTTTACAAATAAATAGAAAGCACCATCAGGGCGAACACATTCATAACCAAGGTTTGTTAAACCGTTCAATAATAAATCTCTATTCTTAGCATAAATACTTAAGTCAGCTGTTAAGTGAGCGCACTTAGTGATTACATGTTGCCATAGACTAGGAGCACAAATAAAACCTAGAGAACGACCTGAACCACAGATGGCTGCGTACATTTTACGGTCATTTGGCATATCGTTTGGAACAAGAATATATCCTAAACGTTCTCCTGGTAGAGATAGAGCCTTACTGTATGAATAGCAAATTAAAGAGTTTTTGTAGTAGTTAGTGATGAAAGGTACTTCACAGTCATAGCAAATTTCTCTATATGGCTCGTCTGAAATGATATAAATAGGATGACCATATTCTTCACTCTTCTGAGTTAAGATTGATGCTAATTCTTTTATTTGATCTTCACTATAAACAACGCCCGTTGGATTGTTTGGTGAATTTAAAATAACAGCTACAGTCTTTTCGTTAATGCATTCCTTCAATGCTTCTAAATTTAAACCAAGGTCTGGGAATCTTGCTGGAACAACGTTAACACTTGCTCCTTGTGATTCGATAAATACTCTATATTCAGTAAAGAATGGTGCAAAAACGATCACGTTTTGATCGTTACTGTCTAATAAAGCTCTAATTGAAATTGTTAAAGAAGCAGCAGCCCCACATGTTAGGTATAAATTGTCAGCTGTAAATGAAGTATTAAAACGTTCATTTAAATTATCTGCAATTGCTTTTCTAGTGTTTGGATCGCCTTGTGCTGATGTGTAACCATGTACCTTTGTACTTGGTTTTACATTTAGTAATTCTTTAATAGTATTTTCAATTTCAATAGGAGCTTCAACACATGGATTGCCGATACTGAAGTCAAATACGTTTTCAGCACCTACCTTTGATGCTTGTAGCTTACCAAATTCAAATAATTCACGAATAATACTTCTGCGAGAACCTAGTTCTAGCATCTTCTTATTAATCATTTTTGTATCCTTTACATTTCAATTAAATTTTTTATACACTATATTCTTTTATTTTCGATATGACTATAGTTAATTGTTACTTTATTTGTTTTATTAAATAATTGTTAGTATTTTTAATTAACTATTTTTGTATTTGTCATTAATTTATTGTTTGTTCTCTTGGCTACAATCTTCTTTATTTTCTAATTCTTTTTGAGTTTGTTTAAACGAAGAGTGTTCCATAAGTAGTTTTTCAAGTTCTTCCTTTTCTTTATCACTTAGTCTCTTGTTCATCCAACTATATAGGTAGATTGTAAATACAAAATTTATAATGCCATTACCATAGGTTTTGTAGTTTACCCAAATGTTCTCAGCTTCGCTTTGTGTTACGTTTGAACCAATAAGTAAACTTAATTCTGGAAGCTTAAAGGCTAATATGTAGTTTAGAACTGCACATAAACATAAAAAAATACTCGCTAAGATTGTCATCTTTTTAAATAGAACTTGAGGAATTGGTGTTTTTATACCTGAAAGAGCGTAGATTACATCTTTTTTGCAAATAAATTGACAAACCAATAAACCAATAGCCATCATTATGTTAACTACTGATACCTTCCACTTTATAAAAGCTGGTTCCTTGATAATTACAGTAGGTACTGCAAATATAAGTAGAACTATTAACAAGACAAATTGAAATCTAGATATCTTTTTGTATTTGATGTATGAAATAAGAAAACAAATAACAGTAGAAACAATTATTGCAATTGTTGCATATATTAAATTGTTATCAAAATATTTATATGTTCCAAAGAAGCAAATAGCAGGGAGTATGGACAAAAAAAACTTCATGAATCATTAACCTCCAATTTTACAACTGTATGATATCATGAAGTTAGTTTTGTTGTTACTAATGTTTAAGGAAAGAAAATTAAAAGCTTAAAAATTGGCTAATGGTAAAAACTAATACCGTTCAATATAATCTCCTGTTCTATAATGTTCTATATATTTGGAACACATGTCAATGAAGCAAAAATTACGTAAGCAATGAATATCATTCCAAGAAATAAAATGGTGTCTTTTGAATAGATAATAATGTTGTAGATTATGTTCATCATATTCATAATACAAACTCCTAAATAACAAGCAATTGGTCAATTTGTTATGCAATCAGGTTTATGGTTTGTTATAAAATTGATGATCAGTTTTTAGTTAATAATGTGTTTTAAATTGTGATTTTGTAAATCTAGTATCTCTTAAAAAGATAGGATAAATTTATTTCAATATGTTTAATAATACAAATGTTAAATTTTATGTTAATTTTTTCTCTTTTGTCTTCTCGGTTCAGTAAATAGTCTTTGTGTCGAAGCTTAGTTGAGTAAAATTTAGTTAACACCATATATATCAATGTTTATAGCTTAGGATTGTGGTCGAATCGAAATTTTATGCTATATATAGTGTTAATAAAATAAATTTATCCTATATATTGAGTTTAACTTGAATTAAATGATTTTCAAGCGAAAATTATTTTCTTTATTAAAAATGTAATAATGTTCAAAATTTTACCTTAAAATAGAAAAAAAATTGAATATGATCCAAATCTCTATTGAAATAGAAAAATTAAACACTATGTAGTATGTATAATGTATATTTTAGAATAACAATAAATAAGAATTTATAAGCAAGTTACGAAATTTAACACTCATTATTAGGAATAAAAAATGACAAAAAAGAAAGGCGATGATAGCGAGTTAGTTAAAAAAAATATAAAAGAGACTTTAGATAAAGATGCAAAAACTTCTGCAAAAAGCAAAAGCCTAAAAAAAACAGAACAACAATCAAATAAACTTCCTAGAAAAGTATATAAGGAAGTTCCTTTTTTAGAAATTAATTTTGCCTCATTAAAATGTAAAGCCCTTATAGTTAAAAAGGTTTTATCTTTTGTAGTAGACGTTTTAGATGGAAAAGCAAATGTAGAATTTGAAGGTCCTACTACAACAAATGATAAGTTAAAACAAATCACAAAATGTTGTCAGTGTGTTGTTGATGAATTTGATGTTATATTAATTAAGGGTGAAGAAAATGATTTTCATAGCATATCAAGGATGTCAGCTCAAAGACTTTATGACACTTTCGGTGAACGTTTAATTTACTTTTTTGCATACTTACGCGATATTCTTAAACAATTTAGAGTTAATCTTACAGTCCCTTATTATGACAAAACAAATCATCACGTTACGCCTGAAGAATTTTTAGAGTTATTATTAAAGGTTCATATGTCTGATTATCCAGACCTTGAATTTTTAACTAATGAACGAGGTAGAGATTGTTCTAATTTGGGTCTGATAGATGAAGACCTTTATCAAAAGTATATAACTGATAATAGACCTGAATTTGCAAATCAAGATGACACTTCATTTGTTATCGATGAAGATACATATGAGGATAATGAGTTTGGTGAAGATAATAAAACGGTTAAGGATTTTATGAAAGACCTAGAAGACGAATTAGATAACTTAAATAGTGAAGATATTGAAGACAGTGATGACATGGTGGAAGAAATTATTGAAGAAACTACTACATCAGGTGGGTCTTTAACTGTTCCTGAAAATGAAAGACCTGGCATACTATGTATTATTCCAATCTATGGCAGACCATTTATTCCAACGCAAGTGTCTCCGATACAGCTTGATCCTAGATGGGAAGAAACAGTGAGAACAGTTCTAGATTCATCTCATAAAATGTTAGCTCTTGTTGCTTTACCAGAAAATAAGAATGGTCAAAAACTTGAAGCTGAAGATTTTATGAAGATGGCATGTCTAGTTAGAATCATTCAAGCTAGAATTGGCTCAAAAGGTGAAATTGATTTAGTCGTTAATGGTTTATCTAGAGTTCAAATAAATGAAGTTGACGCAAAATCAAGGGTTATTGAAGCCAAAGTTAGTTATCCTAAGACCATATATCCAAGTGATAGAGAAGGTGAAGTTGAGGTAAGAGCCTACACAATGAGTATTCTTTCAATACTTAAGGAAATTGTACCTCTAAATCCGATGTATTTTGAAGAATTAAAGCAGTACTTATCTCGCTTTGGTTCATCTAATCCATCTAATTTAACAGATTGTGCTGCAAGCTTGTGTGTATCTCCATCAACAGATTTACAAAAGGTCTTAGAAGCGTTACACATCGTTGACAGACAGCGTCTAGTAACAAAGATGTTACAAGATGAGCTAGAAGTAATAAAGCTTCAACAAAGTATAAAGAAGTCTGTTGAGGAAAGCTTAAATGAACATCAAAGACGTTTCTTCTTAAATGAACAATTAAAGGAAATTAAGAAACAATTAGGTATCACTGTTGATGATAAAGACAGTGTAATTCAAGGTTTTAAAGATGCTTTTAGTAAGTTAAATCCTCCAGAGGATGTTAAAAAGCGTTTTGAAGAAGAGATTTCACGTATTTCAACACTTGATCCAAATGGAGCGGAATACAGTGTATCAAGAGATTACTTAAAGTGGATTACTTCTGTGCCTTGGGGTATTACCTCTGAAGATAATTTTGATCTAAAAATAGCTAAAAAGATTCTAAATGCAGATCATGAAGGTCTTGAAGATGTTAAGGAAAGAATTTTAGAGTTTTTAGCTGTTGGTGCTTATAAGAAAGATATTAGTGGTGCTATTTTATTATTAGTAGGACCTCCAGGGGTTGGTAAGACATCAATTGGTAAATCTGTTGCAAAGGCTTTAAATCGTCCATTCTATCGCTTTAGTGTTGGTGGTATGCGTGACGAAGCAGAAATAAAAGGTCACAGAAGAACATACGTTGGTGCATTGCCTGGACGCTTTGTACAAGCTTTAAAGGAAACAAAGGTATGTAATCCTGTAATTATGCTTGATGAAATTGATAAGATTTCAAAAGCACAAGGACAAGGGGATCCTTCTAGTGCTCTTTTAGAAACTTTAGACCCAGAACAAAATAGTTCATTCTTAGACCATTATTTAGATTTAAGATTAGATTTGTCTAAGTGTCTGTTTGTTTGTACTGCAAACTCTTTAGAAGGTATACCTGGACCACTATTAGACCGTATGGATAAGATTTCATTATCAGGATATCTTGCAGAAGAAAAGCAAGCAATTTGTAAAAAGCACTTAATTCCTAAATCTTTAGAAAAGGCAGGGGTAAGCAAAAAGTTAATTAAGTTTACTGATGCTTCTATAAAGAAGATGGTAGATGAATATGCTAGAGAAGCGGGCGTTCGTTCTCTTGAAAAATGCGTTGATAAAATCGTAAGAAAGAATGTGGTAAAACTAATCGAAACTCCGGACGAACCAATAACAGTTAAGCCAGCTGATCTTAAGGGGTATTTAGGTGTTGCTCCATTTACAAGAGAAAAGAAGCTAGAAGGTGTAGGTATTATTACAGGTCTTGCTTGGACATCAATGGGTGGTGCAACATTACCTATAGAAGCTAGACTTATTGATAACTCTGCTAGAGGATTTAAACTTACTGGTAATT
Organism: Ruminobacter sp.; assembly: GCA_036311285.1. GTDB lineage: Bacteria > Pseudomonadota > Gammaproteobacteria > Enterobacterales > Succinivibrionaceae > JAXJQF01. The sequence continues at coordinate 23,160 of JAXJQF010000111.1, forward strand.
TAGGTAATGTAATGAAAGAGTCTGCAGAGATTTCATTAAGTTATGTTATTTCTAATCTTAAAAAGTTAGCACCAGAAGCAGATCAAACTTTCTTTGAAAAGTCACTTATTCATTTACATGTTCCAGAAGGAGCAACTCCAAAGGATGGACCAAGTGCAGGTATAACAATGGCCAGCGCATTGTTATCGCTTGCGAAGGGAAAAGCTCCTAAGAAAGGTTATGCAATGACAGGTGAATTATCTTTGACAGGTACAGTTTTAGCGATTGGCGGTATCAGAGAAAAAGTGGTAGCAGCTAAGAGAATAGGCATATCTAAGCTTATTGTTCCATCAGCTAATAAATGTGATGTTGAAGAACTTCCAGATTATGTAAAGGCGGGGGTAGAATTTAACTATGCCGATACATATGAGGATGTAGCTAAAGTATTATTTTAGCGGTTAAAGATAGCAAAGAGGCGTGAATATCACGCCTTTTTTTAGTTTATGCGTGCTTATGTGTTATAATACACACGCTAAAAATTGTTAAAACATAAATGGAGAAACGACATGTCTGATATAAAATTAGCGATCTTAGGTTTTAATACAGATATAGGTAAGGGATTATTCGATATATTAGAAAATGAGAATATTGTATTAGATAATATATTCCCTTTGTCGTACACATGCCAAGAATATGATGCTGCAACATTTTTAGGCAAAAACTATTTAATTCAAGATCCTAATGATTTTGATTTTGAACAAGCAAATTTATTTATTATTATTGGCCATGAAGGTAATGCTCCTGCTTTAATTTCTAGAGCAAAGAATGCAGGTGTTCAGGTTATTGACGTAAGTGGCTTAGAAAATGATGATGCATATATTTATGCTGATGGTATGAATGTATTAAATGCAGATGATTTATCAGCGGAAAAGGTTATTGTTCCTATGAACTCATCAGCAACATTCTTGTCGTTAATTTTAAAGCCATTACATGATGTTTTTGGTATTAAGGATGTTACTTCAACTTTAGTCGAGTCGGTTTCTTCGCTAGGTCAAGATGGCGCTTCAGAATTAGCAAGAGAAACCATTTCATTATTAAATATGAGAGATATTTCTCCTAAGTTATTTAAAGATCAAGTAGCATTTAATGTACATACAGCAGTAGGTGAAATAATGGCTGATGGTATCACTACGCATGAAGAAAGTGTACTTGCGGAATTAGATAATGTTTTACCTGAAATCAGTTCAAATATAAACTTAACAATTTATACAGCACCAGTGTTTTATGGTCATACCAATTCTTTAACAATAGAATTAAATAGAAATGACTTATCTGTTACAGATATTAAAGATGTTTTAGAAAAAACTAATGTTATAGAAGTTGAGGATGACGATATTAGTCCAGCAAAATACGGTGTGAACGAAGAAAAGATTTTCGTTTCTCGTATTAGACAAAACAAAAATAATCCAAGTAAATTCTCAATGAACGCAATCATGGATAATGCAAAACGTGGAGTTGCAATGAATTGCGTAGGTATTATTAAATTAATTTTACAAAGATAATAATTTGTATATAGGGATAATATGTTTATTACTAAATTTTTAAAGATAGCGTCGATTCTGCCAATATTATTTGCATTAGATGCTAACGCTATTGTTTATAAATTACCTACGGATGGAAGTAGGGTTGTTGGTGAAATTGTAGTTACAGAGGTTCCAGAAGGAAACGTAGCATTAGAAACAATTGCTGCAAAGTACCAAATGGGGCTTAGTAACATGACTGAAGCTAATTACTCAATTGATCCATATTCGCCACGTCCTGGTACTAAGATTATTATTCCTAATAAGCTAATATTGCCAGACACAATTCATGAAGGTATCATCATAAATTCTGCGGAAATGCGTTTATATTATTATCATGATGATGTTGTAGAAGTTTTACCAATTGGTATTGGTCAGTTAGGGAAAGATACTCCTGTCGATTGGGTGACTAAGGTAATTAGAAAAAAGGAAAACCCAACTTGGACTCCTACAGCTGCAACAAGAAAGGAATATGCTGCAATGGGAGAAATTCTTCCAGATGTAGTTCCTGCTGGTAAAGATAATCCCATGGGGTTATATGCCTTATATGTAGGTAACTTATATGCAATACATGGAACAAATGCTAACTTTGGTATAGGGTTGCGTGTAAGTCATGGTTGTATTAGATTAAGAGATGACGATATAAAGAGATTATTTGAAATAGTCCCAGTTAATACACGAGTTGAGTTTATTAATGAACCTGTAAAATACACAAAAGAACCAGATGGTTCAATTTATATTGAAGTTCATCATCCTTTATCTACTACAGAAGAACAGATAAATTCAACAGCATATTCTCCTATTACAATTACTCCTGAGATGAAAGAGTTCTTTAAGACTAACAAGGTTGATATGTCTCTTTTATTAGAAGCTTTTAATGTAAGAGACGGTATTCCAATGCTTTTAAATCCTATAGAGTTTTAGAATAAATGGATCTCATAAACGGTAAGTTTTCTTATTAGGAAAGGTGGTTTTAAACGGTCAGAAATGTTTCTGACCGTTTTGTTTTTTATACTATGTTTAATGAAGAGATAAAATCCGATGGTTAGTAATTAATAATCATAATAATTAATATGAATAGTGATTACATTTCTAAGATAGTTTGTTTTGTTTCTTTAATTTTCTGTTTGTATAAAATGTGTAAATCAATAATAAAGTACATAGGATAATCATTGGAGTTTTTCCATATACACAGAATGGGGTAATTCCTTTAGTAGGTCTTAGTACAGTCTTGAGAGAAGAGGTAACGTTTTGAGGTAATTCACTTATAATGTTTCCATTATAATCAATTACTGCAGTGATACCGTTGTTAGTAGCTCTCATAACAGGTTTGCCAAATTCTTTTGCTCTCATACGTGCAATTGATAAGTGTTGATGAGGACCATTTGTACCATTGAACCAACCATCGTTACTTATGGTTGCTATAATATTAGTATTCTCATTGATTTGGGTGCTTAATTCACTATTAAAGATAATTTCATAGCAAATAGCTGAGGCTATGTTTAGTCCTTGGCTTTGGATGTTTGGTTGTTTTTCTGCACCATGAGAAAAATAGTTCATAGGCATATTAAAAATAGGTCCTATCGAACGTACTAGATCTCCTAATGGTAGATATTCTCCGATAGGAACTAAGTGTCTCTTGTAGTATCTATTACTTTCCCCAAACTTGTACATAACTGTTTTTGCTTTGTCTACAACGCCCAGACCAATAATACCATTATAGTATTTATTATCTTTTTCATTGTGGTATTGGAATCCTGTAATAAGTCCAATGTTATTGCTTTTAGCAAATTCGTCCATTTTGCTTATTACTTGTTTTCGTTCAAGTAAATTCTCTAATGCTGGAATTGCTGATTCAGGCATTAAAATGATATGAGAATCTAAGTTGTCTGTAATAAGAGAATAATACGTTTTTAAAGTTGGATTAATCATATCAGGGCTCCACTTGAGCTCCGTATCTATATTCCCTTGAAGTAATGCAACTTTTATAGGATTTAGTTGATTTACAAATTGAATATTTCCCAAGAAATATGAACCAAGTAATAGGACAGAAGGCATAATTAAAGCTAGGAAATTCTTCCTAAAAATACTATAACTAATAGAACTACATGTAATTAGCATTATATATGTAATGCCGTCACAACCTAAAAGAGGAGCATAATTTCCTAATGGGGATTCTATTTGTGTGTAACCTAAGTTAGTCCATGAGAACCCTGTAAACATCCAAGCATTGATGTAATCTGCATATATCCATAGAATAGGTAATGCTATGATGTTTTTTATGATTGTCTTTTGTGGGTAAAATTTGTGGCTTAGGTAGCCAGCTAGTGCTGGGAACAATGATAGATAAGCACTGAGAAGGGATACAACCATAAATGATAATATAAATGGCATTTCCCCAAATCCGTTTAAGATTTTATTTATCCACCATAATGTTCCAAGATTGAAAGTAAAACAGAATGTGAATACTGAAAAAGCTGTTTTCTTTGCTGTATCTTGATTTGAGACATAAGCAAAGAAGATAACTAATCCTAAGAGAGGGAAAAACCAATGATTATATGGAGCAAACCCTAAAACTGTAATAAAGCCTGCAAAAATGTTACAAATTAGTAAAAAGGCTTTTTTAGCTTGGGTATCCTTAAAAATCATTGGTTGTAGTTCTCTATAAAATTTTGTTATTCTTCAACTTTAGGTAGTATTTTCATTTGAAGTAAATTAGTGCATCTCTTTGTTGCAGACAATACTTTAAATTCTAAGTTGTCTATTGTAATTGAATCACCTTTATTAGGTAAATGTCCAAAGTAATGCATTACTAGGCCACCAATAGTGTCATACTCTTCGTCAGAGTATTCGCACTTAAACATTTCATTAAACTCTTCTAATGAAGTTAAGCTATGAATGTTATATAGATTTTCACTTACTTCAGTAATGTTTTGATTGATTTCATCTGAGTCGTATTCGTCTTCGATTTCACCAACAATTAACTCTAGGATATCTTCTATAGTAACAAGACCTGATACTCCACCATATTCGTCAACGACAATAGCCATATGGTAACGACATTGTTGGAAGTCTTTTAGTAGACTATCAACTCTTTTGCTTTCAGGAACAACGACTGCAGGGCGGATAATAGATTGAATATTCTTTTCTTCTTCTTTATCTTTAGTTGCAACAATCTTAAGTAAGTCCTTTGCTAATAATATACCTTCAATATGGTCTTTATCTTCTTGAATAACAGGATATCTTGAGTGACCAGAGGCAATAACTCTATTGATGGCATTAGACACTGTTTCATTAGCGAAAATGGTATTCATCTGAGAACGTGGAATCATGATATCTCTAACTTTAAGTTCAGATATTTCAAAAACTCCAGTTAGCATGTCATGCGTTGTTTCGTCAATTATATCTCTTTCACTAGCTTCAGATATAATATCAGCTAACTCTTCTTTATCGTTTGGTTCACCCTTTAATAAGTGAACAATTCTGTCAATGATGTTTGGACTGTGGTTTTGTGGATTTTCTTGCAAGCTTCGCTCGTCACTACTCATAATTATATACTCGGTTGTACCCGCTCCTTTAATTTAAAAAAGATTTTTACATTATATGTGATTAAAAAATAAAAAGTAAAATTTATTCTAAATTAGGCTCTCATTATTCTGATGACTTCTAATTTTCATCATCTTTGTATGGATTTTCAAAACCTAAATCTTGCATGATTTTAGTTTCTAAAGGTTCCATTACATTTGCATCTTCGTCAGTGATGTGGTCATACCCCAATAGGTGTAAGCAACCATGTACTATCATGTGAGCCCAGTGAGCATTTAATGGTTTGTTTTGTTCTTGAGCTTCTTTTTCTACAACATTCTTACAGATAGCTAAGTCGCCAATATAAATGTTATCTAATTCCATTTCTTCTACAATTTCAGGAGGTAATTCTTCAGGAAATTCGTACGGGAAAGATAACACATTTGTTGGTCTATCTTTGTCTCTGTATTGGAGATTAAGTTCATGACTTTCTTCTTCAGTTACAATTCTGATACTTAATTCAGCTTCTTGCTTTCTTGGTAAAATGGCACAGTCACAAATTCTTTGAATTTCATCTAAGTCAGGAATGTTGTCTGTTTGCTCTGTAGCAATTTGTAAGTTAATGTAAATCATAGTAATTAAATTATCTTAGTTATTTATTTTCATCGCTTGTTTCGTTTGCTTGTTCTCCGTTAGAAGAGTTGTTTAACTTTGCAAACTTTTCATCACGTATTCTTTTTCTTTCTTTTTCTTGTTCTTTCTCAAAACCTTCGTAAGCTTGAACAATCTTCGCTACAATAGGGTGACGTACAACGTCAGTTGAGGTGAAGAAATCAAAACTAACTTCATCTACTTCGGACAATACTTCAATAGCTACCTTTAAGCCTGATTTTACATTCTTAGGTAAGTCAATTTGAGTAATATCACCAGTGATAACAGCTTTTGAATTAAATCCAATACGTGTTAATAACATCTTCATTTGTTCAGAAGTTGTGTTTTGTCCTTCGTCTAGGATAATGAAAGAATCATTTAAAGTTCTTCCTCTCATATATGCAAGAGGGGCAATTTCAATGATTTGTCTTTCAATTAATTTTTCAACTTTTTCAAAACCAAGCATTTCAAATAAAGCGTCATATAAAGGCCTTAGGTATGGATCAACTTTTTGTGTTAAGTCTCCAGGTAAGAAACCAAGTTTTTCTCCAGCTTCAACAGCAGGGCGAGTTAACAAAATTCTTCTAACTTCTTGTCGTTCTAAAGCGTCAACAGCAGCAGCTACTGCTAAATAGGTTTTACCTGTACCAGCTGGACCAATCCCAAATGATACATCGTGAGATAAGATATTTTGGATGTAACTATTTTGAGTTTCAGAACGTGGTTTAATCAGACCTCTTTTTGTTTTGATGTTAAAAGCTTTTGAATAGATACCATTTAACTCATCAGTTAATGTGTTATTAACATTTGCTTCAGATGCTGATTCGATAAATTTACATTCACTTATCGCTAAATGAACCATCTCAGGGGTTATATCATTTGGAGTTTTTCCCCTAATTGGAGCTGTTTCGATATAGAGATTCTTAAGAATATGTTTAGCGGTCTTTGAATTAGCGTCGGTACCAGTAATAGTTACTAATTCATTTTTGTAAACAATCTGTACCCCTAATCTTCTTTCAATTTGCTTTAAATTATCATCAAAAGGCCCCCATAGTCTAGCTAATCTTTCTTTATCAACAGGCTCAAGGAAAAACTTTTGACTTGTCATATTATTGTTCATAAATTATTTCCTATTAGATTAACTCACCGCGTAGGGTATGACTTTTAACATCTGTAATTTTTACTTTAACAAAGCTTCCTATTAAGCTCTTGTCACCTTGGAAGTTTACTGTACGGTTGTTATCAGTTCTTCCTCTTAATTCATTTTCGTCTTTTACCGAAACTCCATCAACAAGGATTTCTTGTTCTGTGTTCAACATTTCACGGCTATACTGTTGCGCCATGTTATTAATAAGAGCTTGTAATCTATATAATCTTTCTTTTTTAACTTGTAGTGGAGTATTGTCTTCAAGCTTAGCAGCTGGAGTATTTGGTCTTGGAGAATATACGAAACTAAAACTTTGGTCGAATCGAATTTGTTCAATTAAATCCATTGTGTCTTCAAAGTCTTCATCTGTTTCCCCCGGGAAACCAACAATAAAGTCAGTACTAATGTAAATATTTGGTCTAACTGCTCTAAGTTTTTTAATTAGTTCAATATACATTTCACGTGTATATTTACGGTTCATTGCTTTTAATATTTTATTATTACCATTTTGTACAGGTAAATGAATAGAATCAGCAATTTGTGGAAGGTCTGCGAATGCTTGAATAAGTTCATCTGTAAAGTCATGAGGATTTGATGTTGTGAATCTTATTCTATATACACCTTCAATGGCTGCGATTTGATATAAAAGCTCAGTAAAGTTACAAATAGTTCCATCACTATTTTCGCCTTGATATGAGTTTACATTTTGACCGATTAAATGAATTTCTTTTACACCTTGAGAAGTTAGTATGTTAACTTCATTTAATATGTCTTCAACTGGTCTACTAAACTCAGAACCACGAGTATATGGAACAACACAGTATGAACAAAAGTTTGAACATCCTTCCATGATAGTAACAAAGGCACTTGATTTTCCGTGTGATTTAGGGTTTGGTAGAAAATCAAATTTTTCAACAGAAGGGAATGATACATCAACTTGTTTTTCACCTGTTTCAAGATACTTATTTATCATATCAGGAACACGGTGTATTGTTTGAGGACCAAACACCACACTAACCATGGGTGCTCTAGTTATTACATTTTTACCTTCTTGAGAGGCTACGCAACCACCTACACATACAACAGCATTTTCTTTGTATTGGTTTTGTGCTTTCCAACTAAATAATTGGTTGAAAATCTTCTCTTGCGCTTTTTCTCTAATTGCACAAGTAACTAATAATACAACATCAGCTTGTGTAATATCTGTAGTTTCTTTGTAGTTATTTTGAACTAATAAATCACGAATACGATTACTATCGTATTCATTCATTTGACAACCCCAAGTTTGGATAAAGTAGTAACTCATTTTAAATTTCTTTTTCTCATGATTTAGATGTAAAAAACAGTTGTATTATAACAGATTAAAAAGTTATTACTTAAAATAATTTGATATAAATAACTCGATTAAGTGATTACTTGTTTTGAGAAAGTTGATTTGAATTATTTTAGAAACCCTGGCTGGGGTACAAGGACTCGAACCTTGGAATGGTGGAATCAGAATCCACTGCCTTACCAACTTGGCGATACCCCAATGATTGGTAACACATGGCAGGGGTAGGAGGATTCGAACCTCCGAATGACGGGATCAAAACCCGTTGCCTTACCACTTGGCGATACCCCTACATGGTAGCTACGACTAGAATCGAACTAGTGACCCCCGCATTATGAGTGCGATGCTCTAACCAACTGAGCTACGTAGCCATTCGTGTTCCTTTCTAAGTTTTGTTTGTTTCTCTTAGAAAGCGTGTGCATTATGTCTTGAATTTCATTTTTCGTCAACACTTTTTTTTAATTTTTTTTAATTATTTTTTAAATAAATGAATTTTGATTGTTATTTATTCATAATCTATGAGTTGTGATTATTTTTTACTCATAAATAGAAATATGAATTTTAAAAGATGTATATAAATGGGTCGAAAATGTTTAAAATCAATTTTATTTAAAAGTAGAAAATATGTGATATATGAAAAATAATCATATCCTGCTATAAATTTGTTCAATTAAATCTTTAGCAGGCATAAGCTATCTGACTTCTTTATTGATACTGTCTTTCAACCTAAATATAGAAAAAAGTTTAAGTAAAGTATTTTATAAATTACATAACCATTAATTTTTCAATTAAGTTGATTAAGATGTGTATACACTTAATATGAACTTCCTGGATTCTGTC
>JAXJQF010000112.1:0-1884 GCA_036311285.1 Ruminobacter sp.
ATCCTTTTGTTAGATGCCATTTTCCAGTAGTTACTAGTCCCAATAATTAAATTATTAAGTTTTATAATACTTTCTTCAATGTTCCAAGGATAACATCTTCGGATTATGTATTTAGCTTTTCTCTTGAATGATTTAATACTATCTTTAGATGCCTTTATTAATACTTTATCTCGATCATATCCATTGTAACATCGAATATTAAATCCTAGGAAGTCAAAACCATCATTAATATGTGTAATTTTGGTTTTGTCCGGAGCTAAAGTTAAACCTCTTTCATCAAGGTAATCCTCTAAAAGATTATAAACATCTTCAGCATCCTCTAAGGTCTTACATAAAACTATAAAGTCATCGGCATATCTAATAACTACATATTTGGACTTATTTAAATAGGTATTGTTATTTCCATACTTTATTTCCTTATACTCAATGTTTAGTGCTTCTTCAATTCCGTGTAGTGCAATATTTGCCAGTAATGGAGATATGATGCCTCCTTGGGGAGTGCCGGTTCTAGTATTGTAGAAAACATTGTTTTCTAAATATCCGGCTTCTAACCATCTTTTGATTAGATTTTTAAGTGGAAAATTACCTAATTTATCCAATATGTGTTGGTGACTTAAAGTATCAAAACACGATTTAAAATCACCTTCAAAAATATAAGGTCGATTTAATCCTCTTGTAAAACTATGAATCTTTGCTATAGCATCGCTTACTCCACGAGCAGGTCTAAAACCATAACTAGTTGATTCAAATTTAGCTTCCCACATAGGTTCCAATGCTAATTTGCAGATTTCTTGATAAATCCTATCAATAATTGTTGGAATACCTAATGGTCGCTTTTTACCATTTTTCTTTGGAATATAAATTCTCTGAACAGGTTTGGGTTTATGTAAACTAATTTTATAATCTTTCAGTTTATAAAATAATGCCATTCGTTCATAATCGTGTTTGAAGACTTTATTATCAATACCACTAGTTTTTCTACCTTTATTCTTCTTTGTTACAAGATTTATTGCAAATAACAAACTCCTTTTATCATTAACTAATAATCTACATAGTTTATTAACTTTTCTATAATTGCCTTCCTTCTCTGCTTTAAATATCCGTTTTTGTATCTTAAATATGTCGTACTCGATGGATTTCCAGTTAATATCTTTCCATTCCTTATCAAGTATCTCTTCGTCTGATTTTACAGACTGTAATATATTTAAATTATTATATTCAGTTTTCATTGCCAAAATCACACTCATAAAAAATTTTTTTTTTTACACATTTAATGATATCTGCCGTTTTAAATAAAGCAAGATACACCTGCTAAAAGTCTGCTTATCCCACACAGTTATTATATTTGTCAGTTTTCTGCTATCTTTCGATTAAGTGGGCATTTGCTTTCTTTAGCATCCTCTACCCAGAAAAGAACATCAGATTTCCTCACGGTCACCCTACCATATTATGAATATGGACAGTTCTGGGATTACCGAGTTAACCAATTGTTAGAAACGACTAGTTTAGGTTCTCCAACTACGCCAGTTAGTATCTACGGGTTGTAACCTATATACATACTGAAAAACTTATGTATGACCTTTAACTAACAATACAATGGCTCTTCGAAACTTCCTACCCATTGCTGAGCATAATGACGCTTTTACTCAGGAGTTCACTTTCGTTAACCATGCCAGTCTTTCTCTCGCCCTCTTAGTATTGGAAGTTATACTAAGATTAGGCTTTAACCTATCATGCAACCCACATCATTGTTGCCAATGATGCAGTTTCAAGGGAGAATAACACGCACAACAGTGTTATCAGTCATTTAGGACTGCACTAACATATGCCATTCATTTGAGGACATATAACAAATTATTGGTTCTATCTCGTCGCACTCATCAA
>JAXJQF010000113.1:0-10511 GCA_036311285.1 Ruminobacter sp.
CCACATCCATTTTCTTATTGGATACGATTGTACTGATTGCGTAGCTAATATCGTAAAAATTGTAAAGCAAAAGACTACCTATTTGTTATGGCAGAAATATAGTAGATATCTGTCTAAATGTTACTGGAAGAAAAAGATATTCTGGTCAGATAGTTATTTTGCTTGTAGCATAGGTGAAGTATCCACCGCTACTATTCAAAGATATATAGAGACGCAAGGTTGAGAAAAAAAGACGGCTCTCATCCCACCACTCAAGAGTAATGGGGTTCCGAGCCCAGATTATTTTATGAAAACACATAAAGTATCTCTCAATTTATAGATTTAGAAGCATTTATAAAGAGAACCTTTAATTGTTTCTCAATGGATATTTGATAAATTTTACACAAATTATTACAAAATTTTATAAATGATAAGATCAAAAACACATTTTTAACATCAAACACAACTAAACATCCCTACTGTATGATATATTTCGCTAGATATTGTGTACGAATCTTGTTTGAATTTTGTCACAAAAAATGCACTTTTCTTAGAATTAAATATCGTTTTAACTATCTTTTGCAAAAGATTTGTAACAATTTTGGTTAAAAAATATACAATAAAAGCAATAAAATAGCATATTTTAAACAAAATATAGTTAAAGATATTTTAAAAGAAAGTATAATAGAATTTTATTAATTGAATTTAAAACTTTACTGCTTTAACAAGTAAATACGTAATATAGGTTATTTTAAAGGATTTACACATGTCCAACGATGCAATTTTAAAAGTACGCAACTATATGAATAAAAATATAGTTGGCCAACCAGAATTAGTTGATGGTCTTTTAACTGCTCTTTTAGCTGATGGCCACATCTTAGTTGAAGGTCCTCCAGGTTTAGCAAAAACAAGAGCAATTAAACTTTTATCAGAATGTATTGAAGGTCGTTTCCATAGAATACAGTTCACTCCTGACTTATTACCTGCTGACTTAACTGGTACTGATATTTACCACCCACAGGATGGTTCATTTACATTCCAACCTGGTCCTCTATTCCACCACTTGTTATTAGCGGACGAAATCAACCGTGCTCCAGCTAAAGTTCAATCAGCTTTATTAGAAGCAATGGCAGAAAGACAAATTACAATTGGTCGTAAAACATACCAATTACCTGATTTATTCCTAGTAATGGCTACTCAAAACCCTCTAGAACAAGAAGGTACATACCCATTACCTGAAGCACAACTTGACCGTTTCATGTTACATTTACAATTAACATATCCAGATCAAGGTACAGAATTACAGATCTTAAGATTAAATCACTTAGAAGCAAAACATGCTGCAAAGGAACAACCTCCTGTAATTTCTCAAACTGAATTATTTGAAGCTCGTAGAGAAATTTTAAGTGTAACAATTCCAGATATCCTTGAAAGCTATATCATTAATTTAACAATGGCTACACGTAGACCATATAGTTATGATGGTACAGATTTAGCTCGTTGGATTAGTTGTGGTGTTTCTCCTCGTGCTACTATGGCGTTAGCAAACTGCTCTAGAGTAAAAGCATGGTTAGACGGAAGAAACTATGTTGCTCCAGAAGATATCCAATACTGTATTTACCCTGTATTTAGACACCGTATCTTCTTAAGTATGGAAGCTGAAGCAGATAGAGTAGATGCTAATCGCGTAATTGAATTACTAACTAGAAAGGTTGTAGTTGGTTAATAAAAATTTATTATAAATTGTTTAAGCAGAGTTCACTCTGCTTAAATAGTTTATAAAATATTGCTAAGTGATAACAACGAGAGAATAAACTAGAATGTCTGTAGCTAATGGAATTGAACTAAGTTTTGAAGAACTTATACAAGTACCACCTCTAACTCAATTGTTACCAAATTCAATGGTTGCGAGTAAAAGATTTGGTATTCTACGCTCTATAAGTCGTGGTAGAGGTATGGAATTTTCAGAAGTTCGTGCATACCTTCCTGGTGACGACGTACGTAACATTGATTGGCGTATCACTGCTCGAACAGGCAAGACATATACAAAAATGTTCCGTGAGGAAAGAGACAGAAACGTATATATTGTTCTTGACCTTGACCCTGCAATGTATTTTGGTTCTAAAGGTCAACTTAAGGCAAGATTAGCTTCTCTTATCGCAGCTTCATGCGCATGGCAAGCTTTTGAAATGAAAGATAAAGTAGCTGGAATGATCATTCAAGGAAACACACCAATCAGACATCAACCTGGTGGTGTTAGAAAAGATGTTCTTGCTTGGATTCAAAAGGTTTACAACGCTTATCAAGTAGGATTAAGAAGAGAGAACTTCGATTTTACTTTAGGCGATGGCATTAGATTATTAGTTAACACTGCAAGACCAGGTAGTGTATTCCATATTATCAGTGACTTCTACAGAGTTGACGATAATGCATGGTTATACCTAAGAAGACTAAACAAATCTCATGTAGTTAGAACTTATCAAATTTATGACCAACTAGAAATGAATATAACAGGTAACGGTACAATCGGTATCGATACTGGTAATAATCATGGTTTCATCAGTTCATTGAATACCGACTTTGTTGAAAGCTATAAACGCATCGGTACGCACAGAATACAAAACATTGACAAGATTTTATCTGAATCTTCTCAAAGAAATATTTGTATTGACGTTGCAGACACTTTCCAAGAACAAAATAACGAGGAATAGCAAATGGATTTTGATTTTTCGTTACTAAGAGAGATTCACGAAGGAGCACCACCAGTAGATGTATCATATTTTTGGATATGGTACCTGGTTGTTTTTGCTGTTTTATGTTTTGTTTTCTACTCTATTTATAGATTGATACCTTTATTCCAAGCTTACAGAAAACTTGTAAGCATTGATATGAATAAAGAAGCTTTTATCCCATTAGTAAACTACTGGTTAAAAGAAACATCACTAATAATGTATCCAAGAGACACCGTGGCTCCTTTATACGGTTTAAATTGGTTAAGATTTTTAGATAAGACAGGCGGCACCAATTTCGAAGCCTTCACAAATGCGTGGGAATTAGTAATTTATGATTATAAAAAAATCGAAGTACCTATGCACGAACGTAAGCTTTTAGTAAAAGAATGTAAGAAATGGTTATTCGCAAACATTAGGAGAAGAATATGGATACAACACTAACATTTGAGTCTTCAATATGGTGGGTATTCTTAATCCTTATGCTTCTTCCAATAGGTATTCGTTTCTTACCAGGAAAGAGCAAGAAGGATGAGTTTATTTACATCACTTCTTTACCACATCATCTTCCAAGCGAACCAAAGAAGAAAATCTACCTAATTTTATCTGTAGCTTACTCAGCATGGATTTTCTTAATGATCGCCCTAATGCGCCCTGTTTACCATGATAAACCTATCATCATTAGCACAGAGCACAATGATTTTATCCTTGCTATAGACTTATCTGATTCTATGGAAATAAAAGATATGTATGATAAGGATAAAAAACTAGTTACTCGTCTTTCTGTTGTTAAAAACGAATTGAAAGATTTTATACATCATCGTATCAGAAGTAAGAATAATGACCGTATTGGGGTTATTTTATTTGCAGATAACGCATATATTCTTACACCTTTAACATTTGATAGACAATTGGTTTTAGATCTAATCGATGAAATTGACTTATCATTAGCAGGTCAATTAACAAATATTTCTGACGCTATAAATCTAGCGATTCAACGTTTTGATGAAGCTAAGACTAACAAAAAGATTATGATCTTGTTGTCTGATGGTAAAAATACAACTGATGGTATGAATCCATTAGAAGCTGCCAACAGTGCCAAAGATGCTGGTATGAAGATTTATACCATTGGTTTTGGTGGAGGAAGCATCACTATCAACAACAGAAATACTAAGGACATATTGGCAGATACAAGTGCTGACTTAGATGAAACAACTTTAAGAGCTATCGCTGAAACAACTGATGGTATTTACTATAGAGCACGTGACGCACAGTCATTACAAAGTAAATATAGAGAAATCAGCTTCCTAGAGCCTTCTGAAAATAGCGTTGAACATCATCAGCCAAAGGTTGAATTATATCATTGGCCGCTATTGATTTCTTTAATCCTTTCTGTTGCAACAGGTATTATTGTAAGGAGAGTAAATGGTTGATATAACTTTATTCCGTCCATGGTGGTTAATTTTATTATTATTACCATTAATCTTTGTTTATTACGACTTCGCAAAGCATTATAAGCTTCAGAATTTTATTCGTGAAGACATAATAAACTACTTAATGCCTAAGAAGAGAAAAAAGATTTCTTTTGAAGAATTACTAAAGGATCAAGAAGAAACTGAAGAGAAAGATGAAAATTCATCAAAGAACACTATCAGTAATGAAGAAAAAGAAGAACTTATTGCCAAACCAAAACTATGGAAAAAATATGGATGGTTATTAGTTCCTTATGTACTTTGTGTAATTGCATTAACTGGTCCTGCTGTTCAAAACGAAACAAGATTATGGCAATCTGATGAAAACTGGGTTTGGGTTGTTGACTCAAGTGCTTCTATGCTTGCAACAGACCTACAACCAAATCGTTTCCAAAGAGCAAGATACAGCTTAATTGAATTATTAAATGCATCTAATACTCATAGAAAGATTGGTCTATTAGCTTATACTAGTGATTCATATGTAATTTCTCCTCCTACAGATGATCGCTCTACCCTATTGTTCTTCTTACAAGAATTACAACCAGAAATAATGCCTACTTATGGTTCAGAACCATTACAAGCATTAGAAAAAGCTGTATCTATCTTAGACAAAGATGACGAAAATCCAGGTAACATTCTTTTAGTATTAGATGATATTAAGGATCAAGTTCAAGCTGAAGAATTAATTACTTTCATCAACAACTGCAAATATCCTATTTACATCTATGCAATTGGAACAAACATGGGTTCACCTATTCAAATTAACAACCAACACATTAAAGACAAGGAAGGAAAGACTGTAATGGCAAAGACTAACCTTGAGCTTATCCAAAAGGTTGCTAAGGCTACTAAGTCAAAGGTGTACTACGAGTTTGACGAAAACAACACCCCTAACCTTATATCAATGTACAACTATGAACATCCTAAGTATAAGGTTACAGAAAGAAGTAAGCATATTTATGTAGATAAAGGTTACTATTTTGCATACGCAGGTATTTTATGCTTGTTATGCTTTATAAGAAATTATTTCTTCTCATTCTTATTAATTGGTATGTTCACATTTGGTGCAACCTCTCTTGATAACAGAGCAATGGCTGCTGACAATAAAGAAGCTGTTACATCTAATACTCAGAATGCAAATTTGGTTGACCATCCTAATGTAGAAACTATTAATTTCACTGACGAAGACATCAAGTTATACCCTAACGAATATGGTTACTATTTATTTACAAAAGGTCAATATCAAGAAGCTCTTAAACATTTAACAGATCCTAGATGGAGAGGTAATGCTTATTATCGATTAAAGAGATATGACAAAGCGATTCAAGAATACCAAATTTTAGGTAATGACGCAGACGCAAAATATAACATTGGCAACTGCTTTGCTTTAATGCAAACTCCAAATTCATTAAATGACGCAATCTTAGCTTATGACCAAGCAATTGAAATTGCAGGAGAACACAAGGATGCTCATTTTAATAAAAATGTTATCATCGAGTTCTTACGTAAAATTCGTGAACAAGAAATGGCTAATGCGCAAGCTGCAAAATCAGAAGAAAATTCTATTCTAGGTATTTCCATGAGTTCTGTATTTGCACCAGAAGAAAAAGGAAATCTTTTACAAAGAAGATTACTTTTACAACAAAAGAAAAGAAAAATCCCTACACCGGAGCAAACATGGTAAAGTTTAAATTTATAATTTCATCATTATTGATGTTTTGTTTATGTAGCTTTTGCATTGTTGCTCACAATGACGCAATTGCTAACACTAAAACTACAACATTTAAAGTAGCTACTGATAAGTCAGAACTTGTTAAAGATGAAGATTTCCATATCTTCTTTGAAGTTACGACATCTTTTACATTAGATATCAATGACTTAGATACTACTCCTTTATTTAATGATTTCTATGTAGGTAATATTGATTTCAAGGTTATAAATTCAAATAACAAGTTAAATACTTACAAGTGGATTATTCCAATAATACCTTTAAAGCAAGGTATTATCAAAGTGCCTAAGTTAGACTTTAAAAACCACCCTAGTCTAAAGACACCTAACTTTGAATTAAAAATCAACCCTAATAACAGTGCTGTTAATGATAATTCAAAGTTAAAGAAATTAATTAAAACTCACCTACGTAGTAAGAAAATTATAAAAGGGCAGTTTGCTCTATACCGTGTAGAGATCGAACTTAACCCAGATATTCGTATTGAAACAATCACTCCTCCAAGTGCTAAAGGCGCTAAGGTTGAATTATTTGCTGAAAGAACTATTAGTAGTGCTAGAGCAGGGAAAAAGTTCCATAAGACGTTAATTAGAGAATATAAGATTATCTTCAACGAAGCTGGTAAAATTATAGTTAAGTCTCCAGCTATACATGGTATTATATCTCAAAAGAATAAATCCTTTATTCAAAAGTCTGACGATATTCAACTCGATGTTGTGAAAGCTCAAAAACCAGGTTATGTAACCGAAAGTTTAAGTATTACAAGTAAATGGACTCCAAATGAAAATGAAATTTCAGTTGGTACCCCTATTACTAGAACAATTACAATTAGAGGTACAAATATCTCTTTAAGTCAATTACCTCATGTACCATTACCAAAACTTGAAAATTTTGATAGCTATCAAGATGACATTAAGGAATCTGAAAAGATTTTGAAAAATCATCAATTTATAGCAACAAGAACTATCAACCAAGTTTTTGTTCCTAAAAAGAACCATACTACATTTGAAGTAAACGACATTCCAGTTAACTGGGTTAACCCAAATAACAATCAACAAAGTACTTCTTATATTACTGGTAAGAGAATTGAAATTAATGGTTTTAGTTTTAACGATTTCATACCAAGAGATCCAAAACAAACTACATACATCATTATTTCAATCATATCAATCATTGCTTTAATTGTATTTGGTATTTACAGCTATATTTGGTATCGCCAACGTTGGGGAATCTATGCCTATATCCATAACTTTGTTGACAATACTATTTACTGGAAAAACTTCAAGAAGGGATGGAACAACAACGACCCATTCCAATCTCGTAGAGCTTTATTAGAATGGGGTCAAAAGAGATGGCCAAATCTTACAATAGTTGGTGTAAACAATTTACCGTTCTATCACAACATTGAAGAAGAAGCGAAGAAACTTTCTGAAGCATGTTGGTCCCCTAACCACTCACAATGGAACGGAAAAACTTTATATAAACTAGTTAGTAAGAATAAAAATTACAAGAAACCGAAAGCAAAGAAAGGAATCAATCCTTACGGTTTGAATGGCGAAATCTATGAAACCGTTCAACAAAAGATGAAGTAAAATCTTCCTATACTGATAGCAACGTGAGTAAATTTAACAATTTCTCACGTTGTTTTTTATCTAATAAATAACATGTTTTTATCAGTTTTAGTAAAATCTCTAACAAACTTATAACTTTAAAGTTTGATGATATATAAAACAAACTCTCTTATTCATTAAAATTAGACCTAGATAACAAAACTAATAAACAAAAAGGTGACCATTATACTATTTTAAAAATCAAACTTTGACTTTTTCTAGCCGAGTATTAGAATTAAATATGATAGCAAGTTTTTAGCTGTCAATTTATCTATTTGATAATATAAAAATACAAAAAAAATACTGAAATTTAACAAAATATTCTAAACTAAAATAATTTTGCATTATTTTAGATAGAGAGAAACAAGGTCAGATTATGTATTCATTTGTTGCAAAACAACCAATACTAAACGAGAAAAAGGAAACCGTAGCTTACGAATTACTTTTCCGTAACGGTTTAACTAATGCGTACCCAAAAGACATTTCTGCTGAGGCTGCTACAGCTTCTCTAATTACCGAGCAATTTTTAAGTACACCGATTGAATCGCTAGTTGGCGATTGTTTGTGCTTTATAAACTTCCCCTACTCTTTAATAGTCGAAAATTTAGTAGATTTTTTACCAGTAGACCAAGTGGTAATAGAAATTCTAGAAGACTGTACACCAAATGATGAGCTGTTAGTCTCTATTAAGCAGTTAAAGGAAAAAGGATTTAGAATAGCTTTAGATGATTTTACTATGGATGAGGCATGGACAAGATTTCTTCCATACGTAGACATCATAAAATTTGACTTAAGAGCTTATCCTTTAGAATTTGTTCAAAAATTTATAGAAAACAACAAAATCTATAACATTAAATATTTAGCTGAAAAAATTGAAACAAATGAAGAATTTACTTTTACAAAGGATTTAGGCTTTACCCTATTCCAAGGTTATTTCTTTAGTAAACCTGAAATCGTTCAAAAAAAGAGTTTGTCAGCAAACCAATTATCAGTTATGCAATTACTTAAAGAAGTAAATAGAATTGATATTGATTATGATGCTATTGAGTTAATACTAAAGAGAGACCTTTCCCTCTCATATAAACTATTACGTTACGTAAATAACGTAAGTTTCTCTACAAAAAACGCTATAACATCATTTAGACATGCTACAGTATTTTTAGGCAAGCAAGAATTAAAAAGATTTGTAACTTTAATTGCTGCAACTACCTTAGGTAATGATACTCCTACAGAGTTGTACCAAATGTCTCTTACTAGAGCACATTTTTGTGAAAACCTATCAAAAGAAAGACACGGAAAAACAGATCCACAAGAAGCATTCTTATGTGGTCTATTCTCATTGCTTGAACCAATCATGGGTCAACCAATAGCAGAGATAATTAAAGAAATGCCTATCTCTGAAAATGTAAAAGACGCAATTATGGGTAAAAAAACAGAGCTTTCATGGTATTTGGATTTCGTAACAGATTACGAAAAGCTTGATTTTGACATGGTTAATAAGAGAGCAAAATACATAAACCTTTCAGAACAAAAGACTATTCAAATATATAATGAAGCTACTCAATGGGCAAATACAATACTAAAAGACTAATTACTTTGATTTTAAACAGCGAGGTTATTTCATCCAAATGGATTTCTACTCAACAATTTCAAACATACGTTCTCTAAGAGTAGCATGTAGAGATTTGTCACTACAAGAATTAGAAGCTTTTGCAAACAAATTAAATGAAATTGTTGAAGAAAGACAACAAGAAGATGAAGAACTTTGTCGTAAATTAAAAGAAAAAGAAAATGCTATAAGCTCAATCAAAACACTTATGTCACAGGTAGGAATAAGCTCGGAAGAGCTTAATAATCTACTTGCTAAAGGAGTGTTTACTCCTCAAGTTAAAAGCCGTAATGTTCCACCTAAATACAGATTTAGCGATGAATTTGGAAACTCTCATACATGGACTGGACAAGGCAGAACTCCTACTATATTCGTTGAGTGCATGAAAAGAGAAGGCAAAAACAAAGACGATTATTTAATATAATTAAAAAATAAAAAAAAATAATTATTAATTTAAGTACCACGATAAACTGTTTTATAATGTTCGGTATTTTTACAACAATAAATAAATAGGACAATGTATGTCATTTCAAAGATTTTTAAGTTTTGGCGGATTTTTTTTTGTTTGTCTGCTGATCTTTAAAATGTCAATTATTGACGACGCTAAAACATATATGTGGTATAGACATATTACCTCTAGTGATTACGAGTTTTTCACTCAATTCCTTACTGCGAATTTTGTGCACTATTCATTTATGCATATGTTACTTAATATCGCAGGTTTCTTTATCATATGGCATTGTTTCTTTGGTGATTACTTTAACAAAACAATACCCAAATATTTAGCCATACTATTATGTTGTTTTACAACTACGACTTATGTATACTTATTTAGTGATTACGACATTTATGCAGGCTTTAGCGGAGTTCTTCATGGATTAGTAGCTATGGCTTGTATTGGTCAAGTTTTAGTTGAAAAGAATTACAAATGGGCAATTATTTTAGTTGGTTTATTTATAAAGATTTATATTGATAGCAATTACCCTAATTTTACTTTATCTGACCTTTCTCAACAACTATATGGAGATTCAACTAAAATTGATGATTACCTTGTTTCAAACACTAAAACTGCTTATAAAGTATGTGCCGAATCTCATATTGGAGGAACAATAGGTGGAATCATAGCAGGCGTTATTGGTTTTATTTTTAAACGCTTTGAACCAAGTACTATTAAGTAAAAGTAAAAGTAAAAATCAAAACATAACTAGATAAAATAATCAGGTTACTAATAGTAACCTGATTTTATTTATAACGCCAACCTACCATTACTTTACGATTCCGAAATTTTGCGAGTATAGATAGTTTAAAAATTTTTGGCTCTTCACGGATTTTTTGGATTGAGAGAGAGGACTGGTATCTAATTAGTCTAAAGAAATAGTCCTCATC
>JAXJQF010000114.1:0-3130 GCA_036311285.1 Ruminobacter sp.
TCAAAAAAGATATTAAGGAGAGTGAACGCGATTCCGTGTAAACCCTTGTTAAGCCCCTTTTGAAAAAATTATCTAATGTACCTAGCTATCCTTGCGCTGGTTTCATCAAGACAGGATAGCTGGTTCAGAACCTTTGCCTAATTCTGTATTTTAGCATTGTTCTGGAAAATCTTAAGATTTTGACACACGAAAAACCAAACTCTTGCTACACCAAAAACCTAGTTCTTGATACGGTTAAAACCGAGTTCTTGTACCACCTATGATAAAAGTCTTGATACACATAAATACTCGACTTGATACGGGTATGACCGAGTTCTTGATACAGCAAGAGCCTACTCTAATGCCTTGAAGTAGGCCCTTAAATTTCATCGGCTCGACCTTCCGTTCTATCGGGTAAGTTCAAGGATCTCAATTTTACGATTCAGTTGGGTGATCTCCTTATTGAGTTCACATACCTTGAGTTCGCTATCCATCAGTTTGCGTTTGGTTTCAGCTGCATTTTTTGCAGATTCTGCTGATTCCTTCAACACTGTTATATACCCTTCATTCAGCTTGTTCAGTTGATTTTTTAGATGGTTATATTCCATTTTAAGTTCCAAATAGCCTGCTAGGTCCTTAGCGTTTACGCATTCTCGATGCAGATTGATATACTCGCAAAGAAGTTCTATCGCTGAGTAACTTGTATTTTCAACTAACAGAGTGTTGACTATCTGTGGAGTGATAAATTTATTGTGGTTTAATATAGCATCAACAAGAGCAACTGCATCACAACTTATAACATTCATACTTTCGCTCATTTCATTCTCCTCTTAATTCACTTGCATTTCTACGCCAGGAGTCACCCGAAAGATTTATTTCAATATCTGTTGGTCTGAATAGTCTGTCAGAAAGGGCATCTCTAACAGGACTTTTGTCCATTGGGATTTTTACTGCTGTTTTTTTTAGTTGAGTTGATATTATTGTTGAGCCTCTTCCGTATCGAGCCTCAGCAATTTCATGCATTCGAAGGACAGTCTGATCTGGTAGCTTTTCAAGACCATAATCATCGATGATTAGAAGTTTGCATCGTTTAAGGCTATCGCGGAACCTATAAAGTATCAAGTATTAATGTACAAAAAATCATATATAAAAATGTACAATTATTCCGATGATTTTATGTAATCTTTCACCCTATATGAATGGCCATTAATAGTGATAACTTTTGCATGATGAAGTATTCTATCTAGTATTGCATTTGCAACTACAGCATCTTTAAATATACTATCCCAATCATTAAAATTTATATTGGTAGTAAGTATTGTACTTTTCTTTTCATATCTCATATCAATGAGTTGAAAGAATAAATTAGAATCATCTTTATCTATTGGTAAATAACCAAGCTCATCAATTATTAGTAGTTTATATCTGTTGATATGCTTAAGTTTACTATCAAGTCTATTTTCCAACCTAGCACGTTTAAGTTGTTGTAACAAATTATGGCATTTAATATAATATGTGCTATATCGTTTACTTGCAGCTTCAATTCCAATAGATGTTGCTAAATGGGTTTTACCTACACCACTACTTCCTAGAAATACAATATTCTCAGCTTTTTCTAAAAACCTCAAACTCGCTAATTCCAATATATCTTGTTTATTTACACAAGGTTGAAAATCAAAATCATAATCTTCAATTTTTTTTACAAATGGAAATGCAGCGGCCTTAATCATTGATTTAGATGCAACTATAGTTTTATAGTCTATTTCATAATTACAAAGTTTTAATAAACCATCAGAAAAAGATAGTTTATTACTTGAAACAAAGTCAGATACTTCTTCTAAACGGTCTTTCATTTGATAAAGTTTTAGTTTATCCAAATTGGCTACTAATTGCTGATAAGTACTACTCATGACTTCTTAAACCTCCTAATAATATAAGATTTTCTTTTGCTCGCGTCTCAATATTTTCTTCTTTAAAACAATGAGATTTTTGAGCAATTTCTATGTAATGTTTTTCGATATAATTCAATTTTCGATTTGATAATTGATGTACAGTCACAAGCTCGGTGTTATAATATAAATGTATATAGCCGTCATAAACTTGTGCTGTTAGTAATTTCCCAAGATATTCTGTTGGTACTGAATATTGATTACCTCCATAGTTAATCATGCTTGATGAATTCACAGTTAATGGTTTTGTGGTTATTTGATATGGCTTTCTTATATTATTCACCGGCAAGTGCAATAAGGAAGCCTTTTCTCTATTAAAATACATAATCGGAATTATTCCCATATCTTTAACAACACTTGTATTTACTCTATTGTTTAAGCGTGCAACAAGCTTATTTAAACCATCATAATCAAGCTTTCCATTATAAGCTCTAATCTCATCTAATATTTTCATTGGAGCTTCAACTTTCGCTTTAGTACGAGGTCGTCCTGCAATACAAGGTCTTACTTTAAAACCGTAATCATCTGCAAACTGTTTGAATTTCGCATTAATTTTCCCTTCAAAAAACTCTGTTCTTGCGATATCCATGACTGTACTCATGTTATCTGTTACAATTTCTTCTGGGACACCTCCAAAAACTTCGAAAGCTCCATCTAGAAAGTTAAATAAGACATCCTGAATCTTAGAAATAGATAATCTATATACTCTAAATCTTGAGTAAGAAAGTAAAAGAACAAAGACATTCACATTTATTTTCTCGCCATTTTTCAGTAAAAATTCAATACTTTCTTTCCAATCTAATTGAGCTTGTTTTCCCATATCGGTTTCATATCTAATGGTTAGGTTATTTCCATTTAACGTTCGCCTCCTTTTAAAATACTTATCAAATTCCTCATATTTTTTAAGGTGTAAACAAAAGTTAGCATAACTTCCTGAATAATCGTGATTATCAACAAGATAATGCCAGAGCACAGACTTATAATAAAAAATTTGAGAATTGTTTGTGTCAAGCAAATCTTTAATAATGTCATAATAACGGGTTATACAGTTATCACAGTTTCTTGTCTTTGACTTTTTAAAACCATTTATATATTTATCTACGGTTCTTCTGTCTATACCTAACTCTCTACCAATTTGACTTTTATTTACTTTCAAAATTCCTTCCTGAACTAACGGTTTTAATTTATACAAATCATCAACA
>JAXJQF010000115.1:0-25291 GCA_036311285.1 Ruminobacter sp.
TGCCAAGGTTAGGGTCGCGAGTTCGAGCCTCGTTTCCCGCTCCAGAAAGCCCGAGTGGTGAAATCGGTAGACACAAGGGATTTAAAATCCCTCGGAACTTATACTTCCGTGCCAGTTCGATTCTGGCCTCGGGCACCATTTAAAATATTCTTAAGTTCATTTAATAATCAACTAATTCTATTACAAGATAATTTAATTTATACTTTTATTGTTAACTATTTTTGTTTGTATTGGTTGAGCTTGTTAGACTACGTATTTAACGATTTTGGAAGCTATTTTATTTATTAATTTTAGAATAACTGTCTCATCTCATAATTTAATTATTAAAATCTTTTGTAAATAATATCTTTTGTGTATAATCAAAATAAGAAATGAATATTAAAATTTGTTTCTATCTTTTTGAATGAAGTTACATAATTCTATTAAAATAGAGAATAACAACTTAATATAATAAATAATAATAAGGATATTTAAATGTCTGACAATACAACTACAGAATCTAAAGAAACTTTTGATGAAAATGTTGCTACCAATACAGTTGAGGAAGTGACAGAAAAAGAAGAATCTTTAGTTTCTACAACGGAGAGTGTTAATACAGTTCCTACAAACGTTCGCGTTATTGTATTCGTGGCATGGTTTTCTATTTTATTTACCTTATTTATCGGTCCTTTAGTTGTATATTTCTTTAAGAGAAATATTGATTATGTAAATAATGAAGTGGGTAAAGCTATTAATGTGGGTTTGTTTTTAGCTTTATTATTGTCTCTTTACTTTTTTACAGCGCCACTTTTATTAGCTATATTGTATGCTTCTGCAAATATTTCAATTGGGTGTTTAGCAGCTTATAGAGGTAAGGTTGCTGATTTATGGGCTTGTCCTGATTGGATATTTAAAAAGAACCTAAAAAAGAAAGTATCTAATCCTACTAAGAAAGTATCTAAGTTTGTTCATAAGTAATTCGCTAAGATATTAGATGATTGCAAATTGCTATTGTAAAATGGCTTTAGCTTGTTATTTGATATTTAAGGTTACTTTTTTTAGTTTTTCTTTTGTATATGCTCTAGATGTCAGAGTATGGCAATATTAATACTTTAAATACTTAAATATTATTTAGATACATTCATTGTAATGATGAGTAATTTGTACAGCATTATTCTTGAATTATATAATTTAGGAAAAATTCCATTAGCACTTAGACCTTTAACGGTACTTCAATTATTTTTGAAATATTAAATAGTAATATAGTCGGAAAATATTATTCATCAATAAGTGAAAAGTATAAGGAATTACACGGCGATATTATTAGTAAAATCATATAGGATTAGTAAAATCAAATGTTTATTTAGAAAACATAAGTATGACATAAAAAAGTGTGATAAAGATTGCAATATTATGTTGAAAAATTTATGTTTTAGTATACAATATGTGAAATTTAACAAGAATTTTTACAGCCTTGAGAACAGTTGTAAAAATTCATTTAAAAGTAGTCTCAAATAAGTTATCTTGGAGGTCATCTTGACTCATTCTGCATTACTCGTGTTGGAAGATGGCACAGTATTCAGAGGTGTTTCATTTGGCGCAAAAGGATGCGCTGTCGGTGAAGTAGTTTTTAACACCTCTATGACAGGGTATCAGGAAATCTTAACGGATCCTTCCTATTCTAAGCAAATAGTAACACTTACATATCCTCATATCGGTAATTATGGTTGTAATTCTGAAGATGAAGAATCTTCAAAGATTCATGCACAAGGTCTTGTAATCCGTGATTTGCCTCTTCTAGCTTCTAACTTTAGAAGTGAAATGTCGTTATCTGATTATCTAGTTAAACACAATATCGTTGGTATTTGTGATATCGATACAAGAAAGCTAACTCGCTTATTACGTGAAAAAGGCGCTCAAGCTGGTTGTATCATGACTGGTGATGATTTAGATGAAGCTAAAGCTTTACAACTAGCTAAAGATTTCCCTGGTTTAAAAGGCATGGACTTAGCAAAGGTTGTTACATGTGATAAGGCTTATGAATGGACACAAGGCGTTTGGACATTAGGTAATGGCCATAATGATCAAGACGCAACAGTTCTTCCGTATCATGTTGTTGCATATGATTTTGGTGCAAAGAACAATATTTTAAGAATGTTAGCGGAAAGAGGTTGTAAATTAACTGTTGTTCCAGCTCAAACTCCTGCTTCAGAAGTTTTAGCAATGAATCCTGATGGAGTATTTTTATCAAATGGTCCAGGCGATCCTGAACCATGTGATTATGCTCAAGAAGCTATCAAGGTATTCTTAGATAAGGGATTACCTATCTTTGGTATTTGTTTAGGTCACCAATTATTAGGTTTAGCAAGTGGTGCTAAGACTATTAAGATGAAGTTCGGTCATCACGGTGCAAATCATCCAGTTAAGGATGTTGAAAACAATACTGTAATGATTACTTCTCAAAATCACGGTTTTGCTGTAGATAAAGACTCATTACCAGATTGCTTAAGAGTAACTCATGAATCGTTATTCGATGGCTCATTACAAGGTATGCATCGTACAGATAAGCCTGCATTTAGTTTCCAAGGTCACCCTGAAGCTAGTCCAGGTCCTCATGATGCAGCAGGTCTATTTGATCACTTTATTGACTTAATTAAAGAATATCGTCAGGGTAAGTAAATGGCAAAGCGTACAGATTTAAAGAGTATTTTAATTCTAGGTGCTGGTCCGATTGTGATCGGTCAAGCATGTGAATTCGACTATTCAGGAGCTCAAGCTTGTAAGGCATTAAAGGAAGAAGGGTATAGAGTTATTCTTGTTAACTCAAATCCTGCTACTATAATGACAGATCCTGAAATGGCTGATGCAACTTACATTGAACCAATTAATTGGCAAGTTGTAAGTCGTATTATTGAAAAAGAACGTCCTGATGCAATCTTACCTACAATGGGTGGTCAAACTGCATTAAATTGTGCTTTAGACTTAGCAAATAACGGCGTTTTAGAAAAGTTTGGCGTTGAAATGATTGGTGCTACAGCTGATGCAATTGATAAAGCTGAAGACCGTGATCGTTTTGACAAAGCTATGAAGAATATCGGTTTAAGTTGTCCAAGAGCTGGTATTGCACATAGCATGGAAGAAGCATGGAAGGTTCAAAGTGAAGTTGGCTTCCCATGTATTATTCGTCCATCATTCACAATGGGCGGTTCAGGTGGTGGTATCGCTTATAACCCAGACGAATTTGAAGAAATTTGTGCGAGAGGTTTAGATTTATCTCCTACTCATGAATTATTAATCGATGAATCATTAATCGGTTGGAAGGAATACGAAATGGAAGTTGTTCGTGATAAGAACGACAACTGTATTATCGTATGTTCAATCGAAAACTTTGACCCAATGGGTATCCATACAGGTGACTCAATAACTGTAGCTCCTGCTCAAACATTAACTGATAAAGAATACCAAATTATGCGTAATGCATCTATGGCTGTTCTAAGAGAAATTGGTGTTGAAACAGGTGGTTCTAACGTTCAATTTGGTATCAATCCTAAAGACGGTAGAATGGTTATCATTGAAATGAATCCTCGTGTATCTCGTTCATCTGCATTAGCTTCTAAGGCAACAGGTTTCCCTATTGCAAAGATTGCAGCTAAGTTAGCGGTAGGTTATACACTTGATGAATTAAAGAATGATATCACTAATGGTTTAACACCTGCTTCATTTGAACCATCAATTGACTATGTTGTTACGAAGGTGCCTCGTTTTAACTTTGAAAAGTTCGCACAAGCTAACGATAGATTAACAACTCAAATGAAGTCTGTTGGTGAAGTAATGGCTATTGGTAGAAACTTCCAAGAATCATTACACAAGGCTTTACGTGGTCTAGAAATTGGTAAGAGTGGTTTTGATCCAGAAGTTAATCTTAAGGATGAAAACGCAAGACATGTTATTGAACACGAATTACAAGAACCAGGTGCGCGTCGTATTTGGTATATTGCAGATGCTTTCCGTTTAGGTATGAGCATGGAAGAAGTGTTCGATTTAACTGACATCGATCCATGGTTCTTAGTTCAAATTGAAGAAATTGTTCAATTAGAAAGAAAGATCTCTGAAGTTGGACTAGCTGGATTAGATGAAGATTTCTTACGTATGATTAAGCGTAAGGGCTTCTCAGATATCAGAATCAGTAAGTTATTAGGTGTTAAAGAAAGTGAAATCAGAAAGCTTCGTACTCGTTTAGGTGTATTACCTGTATTTAAGCGTGTAGATACTTGTGCTGCTGAATTTGCAACAACTACAGCTTACATGTACTCATCATATGATGAAGAATGCGAAGTAGAAGATACTGATAAGAAAAAAATCATGATTTTAGGCGGTGGTCCTAACAGAATCGGTCAAGGTATCGAGTTTGATTACTGTTGCGTTCATGCTGCTTTAGCATTACGTGAAGACGGCTATGAAACAATCATGGTTAACTGTAACCCTGAAACTGTGTCTACAGACTACGATACATCAGACAGATTATACTTTGAACCAGTTACATTAGAAGACGTATTAGAAATCGTTCGCGTTGAAAAACCTCACGGTGTAATTGTTCAATTTGGTGGTCAAACACCATTAAAACTTGCATTAGCATTAGAAAAGGCTGGTGTACCTATCATTGGTACTAGTCCAGATGCTATCGATAGAGCTGAAGACAGAGAAAGATTCCAACAAGCTGTAAATCGTTTAAATTTATTACAACCTAAGAATGCAACAGTATTTGCATTAGATGAAGCAGTAAAAGAAGCGGCTGAAATCACTTATCCATTAGTTGTACGTCCATCTTATGTATTAGGTGGTAGAGCGATGGAAATTGTTTATGATGAAATCGATTTAAGACGCTACTTTAAGGAAGCTGTTAAGGTTTCAAACGAATCTCCTGTATTATTAGATAAGTTCTTAGATAGTGCTACAGAAGTTGACGTTGATGCTTTATGTGATGGTAAGGACGTTGTAATTGGCGGTATCATGGAACACATTGAACAATGTGGTATTCACTCAGGTGACTCTAGTTGTTCATTACCTCCATATCAATTACCAGTTAAGATTCAAGACAAGATTCGTGAACAAGTTAGAAAACTTGCTTTAGAATTAGGTGTTAATGGTTTAATGAATACTCAGTTTGCTGTTCGTGGTGATGATGTGTTCTTAATTGAAGTTAACCCTCGTGCTGCTAGAACTGTTCCGTTCGTATCTAAAGCTACAGGCGTGCCTTTAGCTAAGGTTGCAGCAAGAATCATGGTTGGTCAAACATTAGCTGAACAAGGTATTACATCTGAAGTTATTCCTCCATATTATTCTGTAAAGGAAGTTGTATTACCATTTAACAAGTTCCCTGGTGTGGATCCTTTATTAGGACCAGAAATGAGATCAACAGGTGAAGTTATGGGTGTTGGTGATACATTCCCAGAAGCTTTTGCTAAGGCTCAAATGGGTGCTGGTGCTACAATACAGAAGAGTGGTAAGGTATTACTATCTGTGAGAAATTCAGACAAGCACCGTTTACCAGAATTAGGTAAGCGTTTAATTGCACAAGGTTTCTCAATTGATGCAACAAGTGGTACTTACAAGGTATTGTCAGCGGCTGGTATTGAATGTCGTAAGGTTAAGAAGGTTTATGAAGGTAGACCAAATATTCTTGACTTCATGAAGACTGGCGAATACAACTATGTAATTAACACAACTGAAGGTCGTCAAGCAATTGAAGATTCTAAGACATTAAGACGTGGTGCATTGCAATTTAAGGTTACTTATGTAACTACATTAAATGCAGCATTTGCTTCTGCAATGGCTAATGAAGAAAATGTTGACGAAACTAAGAATGTTTCATCAGTTCAAGAATTACACGCTAGAATTAAAAATGCTTAATTTTAGAGTTAGTTAAAATAAGAAAAGGGAGCACATGCTCCCTTTTTTATCATGTAATCTTGTTTATCGTTTGCTTTGTTTTAGCATTTGCTCTTTCATTTTATGCATTTTAGACTTTTTTAGCATTGTTGACGATTATAGAATTACTTTTGAAATTACTTTTGAGAGAAATATAATTCAAGTCCTTGCTTAGTAAGATTGTACTTTTCAGTAACTGCTTCTAATAGTTTCGGAGCATCTTCTATGTTTCCAGCTCTTAAGTATTCAACAAGTTCATTTAATGGAACGAGTAATTCACTAAAACTAAGATTGCCACATACACCTTTAAGAGTGTGAGCATGGAAAAAACCTTCTTCAGGATTTTTATTTTCAATGGCTTGTTTTAGCTGAGGATAGGTATCATTTTGACTAAATTTTGCTAAAAATTTTTCATACATAGCAGCATTATTCATGAATCTACTTAAACCATCATTGACGTCAATACCATAATTTTTTAGATCTTCAATGTTCATAATAGCTTTCCCCTCAATTTAGGAATTTTGGGTTATCTCTTATTAAAAATTATAGTGTTAAAAATATATGTTTATGTTTTTGTTACTTTTATTTGTGATATATGTTTCTTGAGAGGTATAAAATTCCTTTATTATGTGAAAGCAATCACAAGTGGAAAATTGACGGATTAATACTAAATTTTGAAGTTAATCGATTAACTTTATATGATCAAGATATACTTTTTAAAAGTCCATTTTTTTTTTTTAGTAAAATTTTTGTATTATTAAATTATTACAGAAAAATTTGTTTAATTTACAATCAACTCACTCTTTGGGGTATGGAGAATTTAAAAATTTAGATATCTTTTTATTAGATATTTAACTAGTTGTTATAGTTATAAATGGACTAATTTTTTTTACTATTATTATAACTTCTTAAGAAATATATAAATAATTATAATAAAGAGCATGGAGATTAATCATTGAGCGGGCAAATTACAAAAAAATTAAGTGTACTTATAGTTGATGACGTTGAATTAAATAGAGAAGTTTTATCTATTGGATTAGTCGATAATTATAATGTTCTTCACGCATCTAATGGTAGGGAAGCTATTGATATTATAGAATCAAGTAATAATGAAATTTCTATGATTCTTCTCGACTTATTTATGCCAATAATGGACGGCTATGAATTTCTAGAATATAAAAATAAAAAGCAAAGTTTTGAAAAGATCCCAGTAATTGTTATTTCATCAGATGATTCTCATGAGCATATAGAAAGAGCTCTAGAAATGGGAGCTTTGGATTATATATCTAAAAGTCTAAATCCAAGAATTGTTAGAAAACGTGTTAATAATTCTTTAGCAATATTTGCTAGACATCGTCAGTTATTAGATGTGATGTCTACTGAAAATTCAAAGTTAGAGAAATCATGCGAAAAACTAAAATATTTTGATGAATTGACAGATGGTTATAATTTAGATGGATTTGTAGTTCAAGCAAAAAAACTTTTAGCTGATGACCATAATTTAAATAGTAAATACATAGTTTGGTTTTATAGAATCAGAAACTTTTCTGTATTAGTTAACTATTGCGATAGCGATGAAATAAAAGACTTAATTAAACATTTAGGGAATGTTATAGCTAATGATTTAGATGTATGTTCTGATGTGAGTGGTTACATGATTGATGATATGTTTGTATCATTGATTAAGTTTAAGGGCGAACAATGTATTCATGACCATTTTGAAAAGGTCTCTAAACAAGTGAGTAATTTCTTAACTAATCGTGGTAAGAATTATATTGTTGATGTCTATGCAGGATATTATCGTTTTCAAAATTCTGCGATGAATACTGTTAATATAATACGAGCTATTGATTATGCTCGAGAAACAGAAAAACTTATTGATTCAAGTAAAGGTTCTAAATATAAAGAATTTGATTCATCTTTATTTGAGAATAAATTTAAATCTGAAATTATTTGTCAAATGCTAGATTTGTCAATGACTAAAGGGCATATAAAGGTATTTTATCAACCACAATATAATTATATTTCAGGTCAAATAATTGGATTTGAAGCATTATGTAGATGGCAACATCCTCAATTAGGTTTTATTTCTCCTGCTGAATTCATACCTGCATTAGAAGAAAGTGGACAAATTGTTCAATTAGACTTTTTTGTATGGGAAGAGTCATGTAAGTTCTTAGATAAGCTTAGCAAGGATGGTGGATATGGAGTTGATTACATCATATCTTTGAATATTTCTAGATATGATATTTTAGTTGATAATATGGCTGATTATATCGAAAGTTTATCTAAGAAATATAATATTTCACCAAACAGAATTCATTTAGAAATTTCAGTGGAAACATATGCGTCTAATGCTAAGGTTTTAAGAGAAAGCGTTGCTAAATTCCGTAAAATTGGTTTCAAAGTTACAATGGTTGATTTTGAAAAGGGGTCTAAAACATTAGAAATGTTAAAAGATATCCCTGTTGACAATGTAAAATTAAACCTTTTGGTTTTAAGAAATTTTGAAAAAGAAAAGAAAGTTAAAAACGTATTAGATAAAGGTTTTATTATAATTAAATCCTTAGTTGAAATGATTAGGGCGCTTAATCTTGAGGTTATTTCCGAAGGGATAGAAACTGAAAATGAAGTAAATTTCTTGAGTTCATTAGGTGTAAATTTAATGCAAGGATTTTATTTTAATAAACCTATGTCAGTAGATGATATTTATTCAGTACTATATAGTGAGGGTGTAAAGTTAGTTCAACGTAAACGTAAAATTATTGGATTACAAAAACAATATAGTGATTCTCTAGCAATTAAGAGTGGAATGAAATATATACGTGATATTAAATTCTTTGAATTTGTTATAGATAGTCAAGGTTATGTTGTTTGTGTAGATAGTAGGTTTAGTGATATTTGTGGCTACACACTTGCTGATTTAAAGAATAATTCAATATCGATATACGATATTATTCCTAATTCTGATGTTGGAGCTCTGACTGATTACTTAAAAAATTGTGATGCTAAAGAAAATGCCAATGGTAGATTTGATGGAGTCGTTCTTTTAAACCATCGTCTAACTACTAAGGGTGGGAAAGTACTTAGTGTTTGTAGTTTTAGATATAAAAAATTTAATCAATCAATTGATGAAGAACAATATATCTTCTGTACAGCATTAGCAAAAGATGTAATGAGAGCATTGGATTATGTTGCTTAATTTTTGTAAAATATAGCATTATTATTTGATTGGTTAATAAAGTGAAGTGAAAAAAGGATTTATGTTGAATAAATTATTTTATTTAATTGTTGTATCGTTATTTATTTGTCCATGCTCTTATGCTTATAAAAAAGAAACGTTTAAGAGGACGTATATAGAAATTCCTGAAGAATTAAATTCAAAAAATGATATAAGAGTTAGAAACGGAACTAATTATAATTTAGATTCTAATGGTTCTAATTCTAATTCAAATAAGAAAGTAAAAACCGTACAGCAAACTCAAAGACAAAACTTAAATCTTCCTACTCACTACAATTTCAAAGGCTATGAATTAGCCTTTTCAAGTGGGTATTTTCAGAATAATGGTATATGTTCTATAGATGTTGATAACAAACATCCAAGGGAGTATCAGGTTGTTGCTGAAAATATTTTTAATCCATCAAAATTAGAGTTTAAAAAAAGAGTGGAAGCATATCTTAAAAAGGGATGTGATATTGTTGTTTTAGATGAAAAAGGGAAGTCTGTTAATTACAATAATATTGAAAATTCTAACACTTCAAGATTTATGTATGAAGCAACGTGTTTTAATGGAATTGGTGGAGTTCGAGGTGAGTATTTGGTTGAAACAGGTGTTCTTCATTATATTTTCCATTATGATTTTACAAAGAAAGAAGTTAAGGAGTTTGACAAGATAAAATTGACATCTTATATGCAAGAGAAACTTCAAGCACAATGTCCTTTCTTTAATAAAAACAAAATGACTAAGAAGTATTAGTTAATTATTGATGTCATAACTCAAAATACTCTAGATTGTTTTGAGTTTTGATAAAATAGTTTTGTAAAAAACTATTAAAATAATAGTAACCATGTTCAATGTTCAAATTATGGTTACTATTTTTTTAAGTTGATATGCATTAAAACAACACATATTTATTCATTATTAAGTATATAGTGCTATGCCACGCATTTACTGAACATTGTTGAGTTGGTTTCTTGACTGGTATCATAAAATTAAGTAGTATAGATTTGATTTTATGTAATCATTTTATGAAATTATATTGTTTGATTATTTACTTTCGTTGCCTTATTAAAAGTAAATATTTTATTGGATAATACATGCCTTGTTTTTATACTCATAAATTACATATTATTCATCTTTTGTTATTGTTTTTAGTGGTTGTTTTTGTGTCTAGTCAAAGTGCTTATGCTACGGTTGATTATACACGTGACGATGACAATGCTTATATTTCTGAAGCAAAAGCTGAATTATCATCTTTAAGAAAAGACTTAAAATATGAAATCCATGGTATTAAAGGAGTTCATAAGCAAAATGTCATTTCTTATCTTGCTAATGGTCCTAAAATTAAGAAAGCTTATTTTAGAAAAAAACAAGAAGAAATAAGAGATATTGTAAAAGAGGCATTAAAGCCTTTTGGTTATTACTCTCCTAAAATTAACTTTAAGTTTAAAAAGAATACAAGTAATGTATTACATATCTATGTAGACTTAGGAAAACCTATGTATATAAGAGAGGTTGATATTGCTGTCTTAGGTGAAGCAATAACAGATCCTGGGTTTATGATGCTTTTTAGAGAACATAAGTTTGAGACATATACTTTATTTTCACACGAAAAGTATACTTCCTTAAAGGAAAGTATGATCACTAGTGCGATGAATAATGGTTATTTAGATGCTCACTTTGTTTCTTCGGTGGTTTTTACTAATACTACTGATAATTTCGCAGATGTTCATCTTGTTTTAAATTCAGGTAAACGTTACTTATTTGGTGATATTAACTATGTAGGCGATGTACAGTATAAAGAACTTGTGGATGACATCGTGGTTGTTAAATCTCATGACGTGTTTTCATCTAGAAGAATTTATGAATCTAGTAGTAATCTATACAATACAGGTTTCTTTGATATTGCTGAGATAAAAGTTAAAAACGAAGAAATTCAAAATTATAACGTTCCAATTGATGTTACGCTTCAACGTAAGAAGGACAACATTGTTGAGTTTTCAATCGGGTATTCTACAGATGAAAAAATAAGAGGTAGAATTTCTTGGGAAAAACCTTTGTTAAATACTAGCGGACATTCTCTTTTGTTACAAGGAAGTGTGTCTTTAGACGAATTTGAGGCTTTAGCAAGATATAAGGTTCCACGAGATAATCCTATTAAAGAATATGATTATTTTGAGGTTCGTCAGATGTATACTGATCTTAATGACTTAAATTCTAAAATACTTAGTATGAAGATAGCGTCGGCTTCTAAGGTAAATCATGGAGCTTCAATTGATTACCTAATTTCTGCTCAATATGAAGATTACACAATTGGGAAAGAAAGTGATAATACTTTAATTAACGGACTAGGTGTTGACGTGAACTTTGCTGATGTTACAGCATTTATTGATCCTAGATATGGTTATAGATTTACAGGTAAGGTTTTTGGGGCAAATCAATTATTTGGAAGTGATGTAAATTTTTTACAATTAAAAGGAATGTTTAGATATTTAACAAGCCCAACCCCAAATACAAGATTAACCGTAGGTTCAGATTTAGGTGTTAACTTTTCGGATGACTATCGCAAGATCCCTCCATACTATAGATTTTTTACAGGTGGGGATACAACTATTAGAGGATTTAGTTATAGAACAGTTGCTGCACGAGAACAAGGATATATTATTGGTGGTAGATATTTGATATCAGGAACTGCTGAATTTCAACATCCTATACCTTTTTACAGTGGTAACGATATAAGACAAAACTGGTTTGTTGATGCAGGTATGGCTCCTAATAATGTCCATACAGAAAGGGTAAGTGTAGGTGTTGGTACTGGGGTAAGATATATTACAAAGATTGGTATCATTAAAGCTGATTTAGCTTTTGGGGTGTCTGAAGTTCATATACCACTAAAAGTTCATATAGGAATCGGTGTGGATTTGTAAAAAAAGAATAAAGAAGTATAGAATAAATACTATAGGGTACGGTACGTAAGTTAGTTAAATGGATAAAGACGAATATAATAACAACATAGATAGAACAACTAACGATGCTGAGTCGAAATTTGAAAATCTCGATACAGTAGAGGTTAATGTTTTTACAGAAGAAAATTCTTCTGTAGAGATTGATGCTTCTGTTAAAAATAGTAAAAATGATAATAAATCAGGTGTAACTACTGAAACTTCGGATGAGGATTTGACAGTAAGTAATACCGATGATAATAAATCTCAAACAGTAAGACAAAAGGCTGTTACTAAGAGTAAGAATCTAATTGGATTTTTCTTTTA
Organism: Ruminobacter sp.; assembly: GCA_036311285.1. Classification (GTDB taxonomy): domain Bacteria; phylum Pseudomonadota; class Gammaproteobacteria; order Enterobacterales; family Succinivibrionaceae; genus JAXJQF01. Next base: position 12,398 of record JAXJQF010000115.1, read on the forward strand.
CAGTGTTTGGTTTTCAAGCAAGATTTTTATTCGTATATTTATAGCTTTATCCTTCTTTTTATTTATTTTCTTAAATGGTCTAATTTTTAGTGAATCAGGCTCAGAAGTTCTTTGGAAAATTGTAAAGAATAATGTTCCAGGGTTGCAAGGTGAATATGTAAAAGGACATCTTGGTAGAGGTGTTTCTATTCAAAATTTCTCTTACAAATATGAAAGTGTAATTGAAATTGAAGCCAAGCAAGTTGAAATGCAATACAGTCTTTTAAGCTTATTTAAAGGACAATTCAATGTTGAAAGCATTCGTGTTAATAATCTATTGGTTGTTCTTGGAGTAAAACCTAATGAACTAAATAATCTTAATGATTTCTTAGCCAAGAGATTATATGAGGTTTTTTCTTATAAGGTTGAGACAGGGAAAAAATTAGAAAAAGTTATAACTCGTTTTAGAGAACCTCAAATTGATGATACAGTTACTGTTGCTCCAATAGACCTTTCATATTTACCAAATGATGTACGTAAACAAATCTTATTGGGTAATAAAGATGCTTTAAAATCAGCTTTGCCTAATAATAATGAAACTGTTGAAGATGGATTAACAGAGAATGAACAAAACTTAGCAGATAAATTTATAAATTATGTAACAAGTGCTTTTGATTTTGATGATGACGATGAAATTGAACAAGAAGCATCTGTTGATAATATAGACATAGAGCGTTTGAAGAAGATGTCTGCAGCTACCTCTGAGGATATAGAATTTGAAAATGATACTCCTATTGAGGAAAGCGATAAAACAGTAAAACGTAAAGAAGATGGTAAAAGTGAGTACTATGATGAACTGTTTACGTGGATAAATGTTCCTATAAAAGTTCATGTAGAGAACTTATATGTTGATAAATTCTTGTATTTATCTGAAATTGTTGATGTTGCTGTAGATGATTTTTATTTTACAGGCGGCATGAAGGGGTTCAATATTTATGGTGAATCAGTAACGGCGAACTTTGTGGATGTGTTGTTACATGATGAACGCTTTGAAAGTAATAATCAAGGCGCTAATGTTGAGGTTCATAACGCAAAAGATAAAACAAATATCAATGTTGCTACTAATAACAGCGATTTTAAAGGAAATAATAAGTTACATGCTAATGTAGTAGAACAAGATAAAAATGTTAATAAACCAATCTTCTCTAAATCAAAACTTCTCAAGAATGGGGAAAACATAAAAACAGCTAAACTTAAGAATCCTTTTAATAGAAAGCAAAACATGACTTTGTTTGAGAAGATGCCGTCGGTAATAATGCCTATGAGCATTTACGTTGATAAGTTTATTATTAATAACGGTAGATATCATCAAAGTAATTACGATACAGGTGTTATGAGCATAAAGTTTGGCGGTTCTTTTGTTGGTAGCACTATAACTTTAAATTATTTTAAGGCATTGCATAATTTGGGCTATGCAGAGCTTAAGGATAGCTATATTGATCTAGTTGAGTATTATCCTCTTCGTGTTAATTTAAATGCTAGTTCTGAAAATACTGACTGGTTTGATTTATTACATACCCATAAGCTTCAAGCTTTTGCAGAAGGGGATTTGCTTGATCTAAAGGCAAAGTTTAATACGATAGGCAAAATAGATTCTCAATCAAAAGTTCGTATAAATGTAATGTCTTCATCTATCCCGATGGAGTTTGTTGGTAAGTTTAATCACGTTGTATGGCCTATGGTTGAACCAGAATATTCTGCTCCGAGTGTTAATATTAAAGCAAAGGGCGATTTGTATGGTGGAAATGTCAGTGTTAAGGCTGATGATGTACAAATTTTAGATTTTCCTAAGTTTAATGTAGATACAGTCTTTAAGACAAATTACAAGGAACTGTTCTTTAAAAAATTAATGGTTAAAAATGAACATGATAACTTGAATGTAAAGGGTAGTTTGTCTTGGGATAATAGTATTGCAACTGCGCTTAAGGTAGAAGGAAAACTTACTAAACTTGAGCGTTATTTGGGGTATCTTCAAAATAAAGTAAATAAAGATGATTCAGAATACGTAGATAGTAGTAATCTAGACTTTAGTTTTGAAGGATTGTTTGAATTAGTAGACAGTGATCATTGGGACTTAGAATTACATCGAGCTAATGTTAAGGGGAAAGTTGACGAACGAGACTTTATCGCAGATGTAGACCATCTTAGTTTAAGAGTGAATGATGGAAAGTATAGAGGAAGTGTTGCATCATCTAAATTTGTAAATGGTGTTAATAAAATTAATTTAAAAGGGTATTTTAATAAGAACATTGATCTATATGTAGATTACAATATTACAGAAACTAACTTATTACATAAGGATTTTGCAGGAGGAGTTGCTGGTAATGTTGTTATAAAGGGTAAGGAAGATGATTTTGATGTTAATGTAAAATTAAATACAGAGTTTTTATCTTATCTTCAATATAAATTTGAAAGTTTGGTGGTATCTCTAAAAGCTAATTATAAACAAGATATGGTTAGTAACATTGTTGCCAAGGCCACATCATCAAAGATGAGATATTTATTAGAACCTTTAATAAACAATATAAATGTTACGTTAACAGGAAGTGAAACCAAACATAAATTAAAGGTTAAGGGGAATTTAGAACATAGGCATAAAGTGTACCTTGATTTACAAGGTAATTTAGATAGAAAGCAGAGTACTTATGAAGGGGTGGTTAGGAATACTGCATTATCTATTTTTGATGTGTTCTTAGAGCAAAACAAAAAATTAAAGTTTTTTGTAGATTTTAAAAATTCGCTTAAGTTAAATGTAAAAGCCAATTCATGGAAACTTAACAATAGTTTATTAAATATAAAGGAAATTGATTATAAGAATAATAATGGTGAAATTGCTTTTGATTTTCCAAGTCTTAACATAAACAGTTTTAAGTCCTGGTTACCTGAAGGGTTATCTGTTAACAAAGGTATTCAGGTAAATGGTGTGTTTGGACTTAAGAATAGTAGTTTATATGCTAATTTTGATTTGAATACTCAAAAAAATCAACTTGTGTACGAAAATCATATTTTCAATATACGAAATTATAAAATAAATGCAGACTTAAAAGATAACAATCTAAGTATAGAGCATGACGTCGAGTTTGGTAATTCAAGCAAGATGGAAATGATTTTTAATGTTGCTAAATTAGATGGTAAGAGAGAGTTAAGTGGGTATTTAGATTTCTCTAATTTCGATATTGGCCCATCGTTGCTATTATTAGATGAATTAACTAAGGCTGAGGGTAGTCTTAATGGTAAGGTTGATTTTGAGGGAACTTTAGATAAACCTTTATTAAGTGGTGATTTAAGTGTAGTTGCTTCAGAAATTATGCCAGCTGTAGATATTGGTATTATTAAAGATATAAGTACAGATATTAAATTTAGGCATAGTACAGCTACAGTTGAATCTGTGTTTGGTTTAGGAGATGGTAAAGGCAAAATTACTGGTTCTGTTTCCTGGATTCCTCAGTTGACTGCTAACCTTTATTTAACATCAAATGAATTAACTACTAATATTTTAGGTTATGGTACAGGTAATATGATTTACGACCTTAGTGCTGAATATTATGAAAATTTAGCAAAGGTGCGTGGGTCAATAATTGTTCCAAAACTTAGATTTACGATGAAAGAACTACCTGAAAGTTCGGTACAGTCCTCGAGTGATGTTATGGAAATAACACAACAGGATGATGGTAGTTATACCTTTAAGAAGAAGTCTGTAAATACGCTTGATTTAGATGTTTCTGTTACGATTGGGGAAGACGTATTAGTTAAATCAATGGGGGTGACCACAAGAGTTAAAGGTGATGTTAAATTAATACAAAAGCCTGAGAAAGAGTTTAGTATTTATGGTAACATAAAATTGTATGATGGTACATTTAGAGCGTATGGCCAGAACTTGGTAATAGAAGAGGGGAAGGTTAGTTTCTTAGGGGATGCTTCAAACCCAATACTTGATATCAGAGCTGTTAGAAATAGAAATTCAATGTCAAATGAAAACATTGTGGTTGGGGTGATGGTTTCAGGAGTTGTGTCATCTCCTCGTATTAAGATTTTCTCAAACCCTGCAATGAGTGAAACCGATGCATTGTCATATTTAGTTCGCGGAAAGAAGATGGAAACTGCAAAGAACGATGACTCTGATATGGGAACAGAGTTGTTAATTGGTGTAGGCTTGATGGAAACAACAGGTATTGTGTCTAAGGTTGGCGAAATTGTAGGTGTAGAAGATATGCATCTTGAAACTAAGGGAGATGGTGACGAAACAAGAGTTGAGTTGTCTGTGAATGTAATGCGTGATTTAGAAGTTGCCTATGGTTATCAAGTGTATAATTCTTTATCAGAGTATCGAGCACGTTATCAGTTGTTACCAAGATTGTATATAGAGTACACAAAGGCGTTAGATCAGGCTTTAGATTTGATATATAAATTTGAGTTTTAGTAAAGAAATTTAAAAGTTTTTTTGTGAATAATTTAACTTTTATTGCAAAAAAGATTTTTACAGTTTTAAAGCATTACCAATGCATTTTTTTTATAAGGTAAAATGTGTTAAAATGCATAAATCAAGGATGTTAATTATAATAAATTTTAAATAACAAAAAAGGATATTTGTTGGTTATGAAATGTATGAAGTTTATGACTCACTTGAGTTGTTTGTTGTTGTTAAGTGTAGGGTTATCAGCTCATGCAGGAATTGATGTTAATGAAGGCTTTGGGTTTAAGATTGTTATAGATCCGGCAATGCAAAAGGATAATCCTGGCGTTTATTCTATTACTGGTCAGCCAGAATATAAGTTAAATTATATCTTTGCTAGTGATTTACAGAAGGTTTTTAATAAATTTGGCTTCGAAGTTATTATTACAAGAACCCCTGAACAAAATGTATCTGTAGAAGAAAGAGCTGCAATGACAGAAGGGGCTAATATTTTAATATCTTTAAGACATGATACTGTAGTTGATAAGTATTGTACTTTTAATTCAAAAGGTCATTGTGTTTCAGATTATGCAAGAGGATTCTCTGTATTTGTAGCTGATTCAAATGTAGATAAGGATTTATCATTAGATTTAGCTGAAAATATTGGTCGTAACCTAATGTTAGAAGGTTTCTTTGCAACTAAGCATCATGCAGAGAAAATTCCTGGAGAAGGTAAGGAATTAGTGAATGAAACAATAGGGTTGTATATGGATGACTCAATTGAATTATTAAAGCTTAGTAAGGTTCCTGCTGTTCAAGTTAATTTAGGGGTTGTAGCTAACAAACTTGATGTTAAAGTTCTTCAAGACAAGAAGCAAAGAGCTAAGATTATTCAAAATATTGTTGATGCTGTACGTCGTTATAAGGATGAATTATAACGAAAACGTCAGTTTTAATTAAAAAATTTATTTAGCAGTAGAAGAAAGTTGTATAAGTTATTTATACAACTTTTTTTGTAATAAAATAAAAAAAATGTATAATTGTGACGTTTTGGACAGGATGTCAATTTTATATATGGGAGTTATTAATGATCTATTGTGTGGATTTAGATGGCACGCTATCTAAAGGTGATATGTCTTTAAGAGCGTTTGTTTATTTATCAATTCGTAATCCATTATGGATTGTTAAAGCTGCTTTTTATTTACTTGCAAAATTCGGTGACAGAAAACTTTTAAAATCTAAAATGAATGAACACTATAAGTTCAAAGTTGAAGATTTGTATTTTAATGAAGAGTTAATTAATTTTTTAAAAGAAGTTAAGAACGATTCCTTGAGCAAAAATTCTGTTTATTTAATTTCAGGAAGCAGTGATGAAGTAGTTAAAAAGATTGCTCAGAAGTTTACATTCTTTGATGGAGCATTTGGTTCAAGGGTAGATGTAAATTTAATATCAAGCAATAAATTATCATTCATCAAGAAGATGTACCCAAATCAAGATCTTTGCTACATAGGAAACTCTAAGGCTGACTTTAAGGTATGGTCAGGGGTTCAATATGGCATAGTTGTTTCGGATAAGCCAAGCTTTATCGAAGAAGCCAAAAAACATACAGAGATAATAAAGGTTATTAGCCCAAAGTGGAGTAAAATTACCACTTTTTCTTAGGCATAAACAACATATCGATTTCTTTATCTTCTTCAGTAGCTTCGTTGTTTTCTTTACGTTTTGCTTGATCTAATTGGTTTATAGCTTCTAATTCTTTTGTTAAAGTTTCTTCTAGAGCTTTTAACCAATTATCATCAATATTTAACTTTTTAAGTGAAGATAAACCACCAGATACTAATTGCTTAACAATGTTTATTTGATTATTTCTTTTAGCTTCCTCGATGTTTCTATATAGGTTGCTAAATTGAATCTTGAAAATCATGATTTCTAAACGTTTGTCTTCTTTAATTAAATCTTGTTGAGAGATACGACCACGATTGAACTCGATACGAATGATTTTTCTAAGTCTTCTTAATACCTTCATTACCTTTAAAGATACATCTGTATCTTTAGGTGGTGAAAAAGAAGGATCTGCTATAGGATTTGATAAATTATCAGAAATTTGTTTTTTTATATCATCTATTCTTTGTTTAACAGTAATAGCTTGAGGGTTTACAGCTATAATAGTTTGTAAAGCACCTAAAATTCTATTTTGAAGTAAAACAACAATTTTTGTAGTACATGGAATTTGAACAACAGAAAGTAATAAGTCATCACATTCATTTATGATTGTCTTTTGCTTTGATATTATAACTTTTTTATCAATTTCTTTTTGTACTTGATAATCGTTATATAGCATATAAGCTATTATCAAAATAACAGCTAAAGCTACACACATAATAATGATGGTTAATAACATACCGATAGTCCAATTTCATATATTTTTCTTTCAAGAGATATTTTTTTAGTATGTAATGATCAAGTTACTGATGTTACATATTCAAAAAGTTTAAATAACTATCTCTAGAAAAGAATTTTAAATAAAAATTTGTAACATTACTATTAAGTAACGTACACTTTTTGCAAATTTTTATTAATAAACGGCAAAGATTTGACAAAAATATGCATTATATCTTAATACTGCAAATTTAATACCATTTTATAAGTAGGGTTAAATATCTACATGTATTTTTACATTTGGTCCTTGTTTAATGTTTCTTTAATCGTAAATTTTATGATTCTTATTGTTATTTTGGGGCTTGCTAAAAATTGTAGGATTGAGATGTCCTTGTGCTGTCTTTCTTAATTCATGCATCAGTTTTAAGAAGAAGTACAGGTCTTTAGGAAGGCCATAACATTTTCTTCTAAGTGTTTTAATTCTTTGAATAATCCCCTCAATTTTCCCGTTTTTAACCTTATATATAGCATGAGTTATTATGCCTTCAATATGATTAGATAATAATCTAGCAAACCTCTGAAAATGAGAATTACCTGTACCTTTACAAACCTTTATTATATTGCTTATAGAATCAAGAATTTGAATTTTACAACTTGATTTATAAGAATACTTTAATACTTCTTTTATCGTGTCACTGTCGAGAAAAAACGAGGACGAAAGGCAATATGAAAGAAAGATCTTTTATTGAGCGACTAATAAAGCTCAAGGTTAGTGTATGTCTATTTATAAAAGATTTTGCTGTGCCATTTGATAATAATCAGGCAGAAAGATATTTACGCAATGTAAAAACAAAATCAAAAGTCTCTGGGTGTATAAATTAAAAACATTTATAGAGGTAGAATAAGGTTACATAATAATATTAGGTGTACCTTATTTAATCTAGCTTTTCAATCATGCATTGATGATCTTTGGTCTTTGTGCTGTAATTTATTCCCACAATAACGGTATTGTGGTATTGTCTTGTATAACGTTTAAAATATTCCTTAGTTTTAATCTGATTGATTGCTTCTTCAGCAGAACTATCATATTTAAACTCAATCAGAATAAGAGGTAGTTTATCTGTTATTGGTTCATATACTAAATCAACTCGACCTTTACCTGCTTGATCTTCACGATGATAGTTATAATCATCAAGTGTTGACCATAAAAGGCCTGTCATTACACAGTAAGTAAGAGATTCCTCGTCATTGTAGTCAAGAAGAGATACTGCAGTTGAGTTATGAATTTCCTGAATAATTTCTGCAACTTTATTTTCATCGGGCTTCTTAATAATGGAATTTAGCAACATTTCCGAACGTTTAACAATTTCTGTTCGTCTACTCCATTTCTGACATCTTACAATAGAGAGCAATGTCTGTTTTATTTCCTGATTTGGAACATAAGCAAGCTTTAAACCATTATTTCGTTCACTACAACCAAGATAACCAAGACATACAAGCAAACTAAAAATGTCGTTCTTATCTTTTATTGTCACCATATCATTTTGGAAATTGTTTGAATTAAATGGAATTTTAATACCATCTATCAATTTTGTAATATCATTCTTAATTCCTCTGAAGTTCATGTTAATCAAGCGAACAACTTCTTCATTTGAAGATGTCCCACTCCAATAACTTTGACATATACCATCACTAATCGCTGAAACAACAGAATTAGGATTATAAATATCTTTACCGTTAAGTTTATAACCTTCGTACCATTCTTTTAGTTCCTGGTGACTGATCTTACATTGAGGTAATTTAACTATTTCTGCGACTTCTTCTTCTGTAAAACCGAAATATTCTTCATAAGGTACAGGTCTTAACATATTATATTCTTTAAATACGTTTAAAGCTGATTGAGAGTTATATTTCTTGATAGGAAGAATACCAGTAAGATAAGCTAAAGCAAAGCATGCTTGCCCCTTATCTGATTTAAACAGTCCGCGCATAACCTCTATAAATTTCTCGAGTAGTTCTGGTTCATTTCGATATTCTCTGCATATCAAATCCCACTCATCCATAATAAAAATGAATTTCTCTCCAGTATACTTACATATAACTTGCAAGGCTGATGACAAAGACTTCTTTCCAACTAATGGAGCGTTATTGATTTGCTCTGCATATTCTTTGTTATCCTTTAATTCCTGAACAATCATATACTGTAGAAAATCGACAATATCATCAATGGCTTCAATATAGAGCGAACTGTCAGCTTTATAAGAGATATACTGGTCCTTTATAGAATTCATATCAATGTAGATGACATTGTATTTATTTAGATGTTCTGAATAGCTTGGTTTATTAGCTATTTCAAGTTTGTCAAAAATATCCTGTCTAGCATATCCTTTAGAATAGTAAGCCAATAGCATGTGGGCAGTTACGGTTTTACCGAATCTACGAGGACGGGTAATAGCCAAAAAACAATTTTGAGTATTTACCTTTGCTGATATTTTTTCTATAAAATCTGTTTTGTCTACAAAAATTTCAGAATCTTTAAATTTAACAAGTTTTATAAAACTATTATTCTCTGTAGGATTCAGAATATTGCCCATAACACCTAACCTTTTAGAACTTCATGATATTTTCATTTTAACACAGCAAAAAAAATTTATCAGAGATAAAGCATAAAATGTTAGGAGTTGAGTATTAAAAAGATTAAAAACATGATAAGTTAAAAAATTATATCATGTTTATAAGAATAAATTTTTGCTTTCCTTATGAAATTTTAGTAACAATTCAGCCACTGTAGATTCTGAATAGTTACAAAATTTTTTTGAATAAGGTCTTGTTCTATCCTTTGTTTCTTGAAGTTTAGTTGCTCCGTGCTATAATAAACGATAATTTTTATTAGATAATTATGTAGATAAAAACTTATATTTAAACTTAATTTATTTCTTATATATTAAACTTTTGTCATTTTAAATTATCTAATATTCACAAGAACAAAGACCTTGAAAAAGCTTGATATTAGCTTTAGGCATTTTTAAATTTTAACTCTATACTTAAGGAGTGTGTTGCATGACTGTTATAAAGCAGCAAGACTTTATTGACTCAATATATGATGCGTTACAATATATTTCATATTATCATCCTGTAGATTTTATCAGAGCTTTAAAGAAAGCTTATGAACGTGAACAAAATGTAGCGGCAAAGAATGCTATTGCTCAGATTTTAGTAAATTCTAAGATGTGTGCAATTGGTCATCGTCCATTATGCCAAGATACAGGTATTGTTACTTGTTTTGTAAAGATTGGTATGCAAGTACAATTTGATGGTGATATGACTGTTGCTGAAATGGTTAATGAAGGTACTCGTAGAGCATATACAGATCCTAATAATCCATTACGTAAGAGTGTTTTAACAGATCCTATTGGTGCTCGTGTTAATACTAAGGATAATACTCCTGCTGTTACTCATATTGAAATGGTTCCAGGAGATAAGGTTGAAGTTTTAATTGCATCAAAGGGCGGTGGTTCTGAAAATAAATCTAAGTTAGTGATGTTAAATCCATCTGACTCTATTGAAGATTGGATTTTAGAACAAATTCCTCACATGGGTGCAGGTTGGTGTCCTCCAGGAATCATCGGTGTTGGCGTTGGTGGTACAATGGAAAAGGCTGCTGTATTAGCAAAAGAAGCTTTAATGGACCCAATTGATATTGAAGACTTAATCGCTAAGGGCGCTGAAACTTCTGAAGAAAAGTTAAGATTAAGTTTATACGATAAGATTAATAAGACAGGTATCGGTGCACAAGGTTTAGGTGGTTTAACTACAGTGTTAGACGTTAAGGTTAAATCTTATCCAACACACGCTGTAGCAAAACCTGTTGCAATTATTCCAAACTGTGCAGCGTCTCGTCACATTCACTTTGAATTAGATGGTACAGGTCCTTGTAATTTAGTTCCTCCTTCATTAGATGAATGGCCAGATATTGAATTAGGTAACGCAGATGGTGCTCGTCGTGTAAATCTTGACGGTATCACAAAGGAAGAAATTGCGACTTGGAAGACTGGTGAAACTTTATTATTAAGTGGTAAGATTTTAACTGGTCGTGATGCTGCTCATAAGCGTATCTGTGATTTAATTGCTGAAGGTAAATCATTACCAGAAGGTGTAGACTTAAAGGGTAAGTTTATTTACTACGTAGGACCAGTTCCTCCAGTAGGTGATGAAGTAGTAGGCCCTGCAGGTCCAACAACTTCTACTCGTATGGATAAATTCGTTGAAACTATGTTAAGTGAAACTGGTTTATTCGGTATGATTGGTAAGTCTGAACGTGGTCCACAAGCTGTTGAATCTATTAAGAAGCACAAGTCAGTTTACTTAATGGCTGTTGGTGGTGCTGCTTACTTAGTGTCAAAGGCAATCAAGAGTTCAAAGATTATTGCATTCCCTGAATTAGGTATGGAAGCAATCTATGAATTTGAAGTTAAAGATATGCCTGTAACAGTTGCTGTAGATTCAGAAGGTCAAAACATTCATGTAAGTGGTCCTGCAGAATGGAAGGATAAGATCCAAGAAATTGGTTTTAAGTATATTGACTAATTTTTAATTTTGGTCAATAGATTATAAAAATAGTAATCGCTCAACTAAGAATTGAGCGATTATTTTTTTATTTTTACACAGTATTTATTTTGTTTGAATAGTGTTCACCTAAAGTTCACTGATTTTAAAATTTAAAAATTATTAAAAGCTAGCATCCAATGTAACTCAAATGTTTGACACTATTTGTTAAAAAAACACATCAATAAAAATTAATTTTTTTTAAATTAATAGTTGAAATTTCAGTAATTAACAGCTTCTGTGAATAAAGATTTGGATAACTTAGTTAATGTCTTGAAATGAAAGCTTTTGGAAATTAACACTCGTTTTTGTATACAAAATAAAGGCAAAAAGTAACAACAGGTTATTTGGAGTGAGTAAATAAAGTCCACTTATTTGTATATATTGTATTTGGTAATGTTCTAACTAAAGCGTTTAAGGTTATATATGTAAAAGGTGGAGGATATAAATATATCTCATGAACAAATGTCAAATAATAAAGTAAAGCAAGTTGATACTATGAATTAAAATAATTTCAACTTAATTGAATAAAAAATAATCACTTTAATTGTGTTTTATTTTTTAAAAGTGTGTATAATGCGCATGATTACAAAATATAAATTATAAAAAATATAAAACTATAAATAAATTTTAGAATGAAGGAAAGGGTAAACAATGTTATTCTCAAGAATTATCGTAAAGATAATCAGTTTGTTATTTTTATTTAGTTTTTGCACTGTAAGTGCAAATACTAACACTTCTGTATTTGGTATTAGCTTAGGTGTAACAACTATTGATGATCTAGTATCACGTCACTTAATAGAATCAAAGGATGAACACGAAGGTATTAATAGATTTACTGAAGGTAAACAATACTATTTAAGTCCACTTGACTTTAATGATTCATCTATGCAATCTTTGTTAGTTATTTTTGATAAAAACGAAAAGGCTAGTGCGGTTATTGCTATTTATGATACTGACGATTTTGATAGTATCAATTATCGTTTACAAAAGAAATATGCAACTAGAACACATGTTCGTTCTTCTGTGGATAATTCATTCGTTACATATAACAATGGTATGAATATTATTGAATTTGAAAAGAATGATTTAAACTATCAGGCAGAACTTCGCATTTTGTCTGATGAATTTTTTAAGCAATACAAAAAAGACATTTCATCTGAAATTTAATAAAGATAGTACACAATAAAAAAACAACTAAAAAAATAAACAAGAATATAACGATTATTATTTATAAAACTTTATAATACAATCTATAAGTATTATGTTTTGTCTAACTCGTAATTATAAGTCCTCAATTCAACAATTGAGGCCTTGTTTTTTTTTACGAACAACTAATGATAATAAAAGTGTTTAAATAATAAAACGGACCAAAATTTTAGAGTGACCCCCGAAAGTTGAACAAAACTTTCGGGGGTTTTATTTATGAAGCATACATATGAAGATAAATTAGAAATGTATAGACTTTGGAAAGAAA
>JAXJQF010000116.1:0-11045 GCA_036311285.1 Ruminobacter sp.
ATGGACTATGGTATACTAAATTGAAAGATTTTGCAATAAATGAAATTAAAAAACGTTGATAAAATAAGGAGTTAAACATTAAAATTTAGAAAAAGTAAAAATACTTTCTAATTAGATACTAGAGTGACGGGAGTTTGGGTTTTAAGTTAAGGCTGAATATCTTACTTTAAAGAAGTTCGGCCTTTTAATTTTATGTACAAAAAACTTAACCAGGGGCTTTGAAGATGGCAGAAATAACAAATTTAATTGATGTACCTCTTGCAGGAGGAGGAGAAGATTTACTTAAAATTAATAAGTATATTACTGGATTAAAAAAATACATTACTGTAGCAACGATGCCTACAACAATAGCCATACAAGGTGAATGGGGAAGTGGTAAAACATCACTTATGAACCAAATAAGATATGATTTATGTGATGACCAAAATGGCATTGAGTTCGACGCTCCTTTTCATGGTGTATGGTTAAATATGTGGGAGTATTCTTTAATGAAAACTCCAGAAGAAGTTTTAATTAACGTAATTAAAGGTTTAACCACAGAGTGTTCTAGATTAATAGAAAGACATAATAAAAAAAGTGAAAAAGTAGAACAGTTAAAGAGTCAGGCTTTATCATTTCTAAAAAAGACAGCTACATTTGCAGCAAAAACAGCATTAAAGGCTGGTGTAAATGCTGTTGGTTTAGATGGTGCGGCAGCTATTAGTGCTATTGTTGAATCTGATGATAACACTATAGAGAAATTTGATGATGAAGTTCGTCCTTCACAATTTAGACAGACATTACAACATGTAATAGATGAATGTTTAGCAATAGATCATAGTAATGGAGATACAAAGAAAAAAGGTTTTCTATTTTTTATAGATGATTTAGATAGAATAAATCCTGTAGAAGCTGTTCATATATTAGAATTATTAAAAAATCTATTTGAAGTTGATAAATGTATTTTTGTATTGGCAATCGATTATGATGTAGTTGTCAAAGGTTTAAAAGCAAAATTTGGCGAAGGTAATCAAGATGATAGAGCATATCGCTCATTCTTTGACAAGATAATACAATTACCTTTTAGTATGCCTATTAGTTCATATGATATTTCTCATTTCTTAAAAAATTCATTAACAAATCTAAATTTTCTTTCTGATACAGAAATGAATACAGAAGTTGTAGTAGACGATGACGAAACATTAACGTATTTAGAATGTTTGCAAAACTGTGTGCATTGGTCAACAGGAGCTAATCCTCGAGCGATTAAACGACTTCTCAATAGCATATTGTTAATTCAAATAATGCAAGATGATAATACAGAAGAAAATACAACTCATTATAATGAACCTTATGTTAAAGCAATGAATTTTGCTTTTGTTTGTTTGCAGATTTCATACCCTGAGATTTATGATTGCTTATTAAAGAAAAATAATTTCTTAGAATGGAATGAAGAAACAGCACATGAGTTTCATGTGAAAAAGATTGACAATGAAAAAGTTGTTGAACTAAATAAATTAAAGGAGTTTGATGAAGAATGGGAGAAGGTACTTTATCGTGTTTGTCAGCAAACTTCGTTTTTAACAGGTAGAGCGCAAGATATTTCAAGAATACTAAATACCATAAGATATTTGGTTCCTGACGAACAAGAGTTTGGAGAAACCGTAGCAAACGTTCTCAAGTTATCTGCAGTTACAACAGTATCAACAGTTGATACTGCATTAAGAGAAAAAGGTGAGAAAAAAATATCACGTCGTGATGATTTAATATCGCAAGTTATTAAGAATATAGTAGGAGAAAAAACAGCTAATGGTATTTTCTTGGATATTGGTTGTGTTGATTCAAAATCAAGGATTCCGCTTATTGCTAAAACATTATATCGTTATGGAATTAGGTGTGGTATAAAATACAACACTTTTGTACATAAAGAATTGTTAAATCGAATAAATTTTCAAATTCAAGTTTTTGTGAGTCGAAGCACATTGGAAAACAATCCAAATCTAGCTCCTTTATATGAGTCTTTATTTAAAATTTTTGGAAAAAAATTACAAATGGATTCTTTAGATCAATTTTTTAAATACGGTGAGTTTAAAAGGTCAATTGAGATTTTTGATTATCCAGAAGCAGCAGAACAGTCAGAAGAAATGATTTATGAAAGACTTAAATCATTTATAGAAAACTGTATTTCAACAGTTGAAAAAGAAGTTGAAAAGTATAAAGACGATCTTGAAAAAATTAAAGATTATCAGCATAAATTTAATGATATTCTTATTGAACGTAGTAAAACTAGACCTAGTAATGATTGGTTAATAGAACAAGCATGGTGGCATTGGTTTTATTAAAAATTCTAATGCGTAAAATACTGTTACTCTAAACATAGGAAGGGTAAAATGAGAGAAATTGTTTTACTTTTCAGTTTTTACTCCTTCCTATATTTATTAGAGTAGCTGACGTTGTAGAGTTTTGAGTGTCGTAAATTGTTTTATATATGGTTTCAGTTTGATACGTGAATTATTTTGAGAAAGTAATTTTATATTTATTTGATTGTTTTTTTTGGAAGATATTGTCTTTAATTAATGTAAAGAAATGTAAACTATAGGTTTTCTGATATGTCTTCATAAAATAAAAAAGCACTTTTGAGAAAATGATAAATAAAGGAAGCATTAAACTTCATATAATGAGTGAACTAATCCAAAAATGACACTTATATTCAAACAGCAAGTGCATGTTGGAAGTTAGAAGTATGCAAACAGTATGTGAAAGAAATGATTGATTTTTTTAGGAATGCTTGCTACAAGTAAATTCATTAGATTTAAAAAAACTTAATTGTTGTAATTAAGTAATAAATAATGTGTTAAAATACTTGTAGTTAATTGCATGAAATTTTAAATTATAAACTTTTTAGGAGCTGAAAATGGACTTAATTCCAAGCTTTCAAGTTGATCATACTAAGCTTGTTCCAGGTATCTATGTTTCAAGAGTAGATACAGTTGGTGATTCTTTTGTAACTACATTTGATATTAGAATGAAGAAACCTAATTTAGAGCCTGTTATTCATCCTAATGCTATGCACTCAATTGAGCATGTTGTAGCTACATTTTTAAGAAACGATCCTGAATGGAAGGAGCAAATAGTGTATTGGGGGCCAATGGGCTGCTTAACAGGTTGTTATTTAATTGTAAAAGGACAACCAAAGGGTGAAGATTTATTACCATTAATGATTAAGTCTTTTGAATACCTAAGAGACTATGATGATGTTGTACCTGGTGCTCAACCTGTAAATTGTGGTAACTACCTATTACACGATTTGCCAATAGCAAAATATGAAGCTGATCTATTTGTTAAAGCATTAAAGGATAATCCATGTTTTGATTACCCACAATCTGAAAGAATAAGTACAGAAAAAGGGTTAACATTCTTTGATTCGTAATTGAATGTATATAAAAAAATAAAATTTTTTGAGAAATACAACAGTCGAATGATTGTTGTATTTTTTTTTGTTTTAGAAAAAAATATTAGCTTGATTGTATTTACAGCATGCTTATATAATCTAAACAAAACTAAATAGTTTTTAGCTTTTAAACTTAATTAAGTATAACACTTTTGGGATGTTTTTATAAATTGGAGCATGATTTATGAAGTATATAAATGTACTTAACGGACCGCAAAATGTATCAGCAATTATTCAAGGATGCATGCGTATGCCTTCTTTGTCAGTTGAAGAAGCGACAAGGGTTATTAGTAATGACTATTCGTTAGGTATTAACTTTTTTGACCATGCTACATGTTACGGTAATGGAGAAGCTGAAACTCGTTTTGGAGAAGCTTTTAAGCAAACAGGAATAAAGAGAGAAGATGTTTATATTCAATCCAAATGTGGCATTTATCCTGAAAGACAAGAATTTGATTGGAGTAGAGAAAGTATTTTATCCAGTGTAGATGGTATTTTACAAAGATTACAAATGGATTATATAGATACATTGTTACTTCATCGTCCAGATGTTATTTTTGAACCAGAAGAAGTAGCTCTAGCTTTTGATGAACTTGAAAAGAGCGGAAAGGTACGTTATTTTGGAGTAAGTAATCTTGGTTCAATGCAAATTGAACTTCTAAAAAAATGCGTTAAGCAACCATTAGTGTTCAATCAATTACAATTATCATTAGAACAATCTCAGTTAATAGACCAAGCATTGTATGTAAATGATAAGCGTACAGATATGTCTAATATTAGGGATGGAAGCTTATTAGATTACTGTCGTTTAAAGGATATAACTATTCAAGCGTGGTCACCATTACAATTTGGATTCTTTAAAGGTGTATTCGTTGATAATGAAGATTTCCCAGAATTAAATAGAGTGCTTGGCAACATTGCTTCTAGAGAAGGAGTATCAAAGAGTGCTATCGCTATTGCGTGGATACTTCGTCATCCAGCAAAAATGCAAGCTGTACTAGGTACAATGAATGTTGAACATATGAAAGATGTATGTGAGGCGACAAAGGTTAATCTATCACATCATGATTGGTATGAGTTATATCTTGCAGCTGGAAAATTTTTACCATAAGTCATAAAATAGATAAAAAAAGATGTTCATACAGAATGAACAATAAAACTCTATGTATGTTGTTTTATTATATTTTTACTTTATAATCAAGAAAAGAGAAGTTATTTCTCTTATCTTGATATAAGTGTTTTGTTGATAAAAGTTTTGATCACATATCTGTAATATAAGATGGTAACGAGTAATAAATCTGACCGTAAATTTGATGACAAATTTAAAATTAGGTATCTAAAACCAAAATATTGGTTTTCATGGATAGGTATTTTATTTTTAGGAGTACTAGCTTTTACTCCTATCTGTTTTAGAAATTTTTTAGCATCCTTTATAAGTAGTTCATTGTGTTGGGTAAACATTAAGTTTAAAAGAGTTGTAATGACCAATTTTAGACTAGCGTTTCCAGAAATGACTAAGGCTGAAAAAGAAAAACTTTACAAAGATTTTTTAAGAGTTGGTTTAAAGATAATACTTGGTTATGGTGATGCTTTCTTCAGAAGCAAGGATTATATGCTTTCTAGGTATAGTATAAAAGGGCAAGAGTATTATGAAGAAGCAATTGCAACCAATAAACCGATTATATTTTTAGCTCCACATTTTTGGGCAATTGATAAAGTTGGACCTATTATCATAACCTTAGGAACTTCGTTGACCACAATGATGCATACTTCTAAGAATGAAGTGTATGATTATTTTATGAATAAAATGAGATTGATTTTTGGTGGTAAGGTTTATGAACGAGGAGCGGGACTTAAATCAATTATTAGAGTATTAAAAGGTGGGGAGCACACTTTCTTTTTACCGGATGAAGATTTAGGTAGAGCAAATTCTGTATTTGTAGACTTTTTTGCTACTAAAAAATCAACTTTAATGACATTATCTAAATTATCTAAGCTTAGTGGAGCGATAGTTGTTCCTATATTATCAAGATATAACGAGAGTAATGATAAATATGAATTAGTATTCAGTAAGTTATTGGATAATTACCCATCTGGTGATGATGTTGCAGACGCAGTTAGAATGAATAAATCTATAGAAGAGCTAGTAGTTAGCAATAAGGAACAATATATGTGGTTCCTTAAATACTATAAGACTAGACCTGAAGATGAAGACGAAAAAGTGTATAGTTAAGTGCAATAATATGCACAAAAAATGATTATTTATTCTTAATTCGTTTTCTTGTATTGAAAATGTACATGAATTTTTTTATAATAAACTTTGTGATCTAAATGTCACTATTATTGTAATAACGGTAAAAATTAACATTAGGTAGAAATATGTTTTTTGAGAAGATTGTAACAGCTCCTGCTGATCCTATACTTGGTTTAACTGAAGAGTTTAAGAATGATCCACGTCCTAATAAAATCAATTTAGGTGTTGGTATTTATAAAACAAATGAAGGCAACACTCCTATTTTAAAGTGTGTTAAGAAAGCAGAAGAAATTATTTTTAAAACTGAAACTACAAAGAGCTATTTACCTATTGTTGGTTCTCCAGAATATGGTCAATTAGTACGTGAATTAATCTTTGGTGCTGATAGTGATGTAATTAAGAGTAATCGTGCTCGTACATGTCAAGCTCCAGGTGGTACTGGTGCGTTAAGAATTGGTGCTGATTTCTTAAAGCAACAAGATGTTACTAAGAAAGTTTGGATTTCAGATCCTACATGGGCTAACCACTTCCAAGTATTTGGAAAAGCTGGTTTAGAAACTGCTAAGTATCCTTACTACAATAAGGAAACTAACGGTTTAGATTTTGATGGTATGGTTAATACATTAAAAACAGCTTCTGCTGGTGACGTAGTTGTTGTTCATGCTTGCTGTCACAACCCAACAGGTATAGATCCTACTCCTGCTCAATGGGAAGAATTAGCTAAGTTATTTGCTGAATTAAAGTTAATTCCATTCTTTGATTTTGCATACCAAGGTTTTGGTAATGGTATCGACGAAGATGCTGCAGGTATTCGTACATTCTTAAAATATAACAATGAAATCTTAATTTCTAGCTCTTTCTCTAAGAACTTCGGTTTATACAACGAACGTATTGGTGCATTAACAATCGTTTCAGAAAACAGTGAAGTTGCAGATAGAGTATTCTCTCAAATGAAGGTTGCTGTTCGTGCAAACATTTCTAATCCTCCAGCTCATGGTGCTTTAATTGTTACAACTGTATTATCAAATCCAGAATTAAAGGCATTATGGATTGAAGAAGTTAAGGAAATGAGAGATCGTATTAAGGAAATGCGTGACCTATTTGTTGCTAAGTTACAAGCTTTAGGCGTAAGCACAGACTTTAGCTTTATTGCAGAACAATATGGTATGTTCTCATTCTCTGGCTTAAACAAAGATCAAGTAGCTAGATTAAAAGAAGAATTTGGTATCTATATCGTTGGTAGTGGTAGAATCAGTGTTGCTGGTATTACTACTTCAAACATTGATCCTTTATGTGAAGCAATTGCTAAGGTTTTATAATTAGCAAAAAAACATAAGTTTTTGTAAAAGATTAGGCTCATTTGAGCCTAATTTTTTATATAACAATAAAAAAAATAATAAATACTAATAATAATTTATAATAAGGCGACAAAATAAAATGATAGTAACCATTATAAGGTTAATAAGCATGTTTGCGTGTGCGATATGTTTATTATCATTAAGTGCTTGTTCATATGTTTTATCATCTGTTATTCAAGAGTCTTTTAACGAGATTAACGAAGAAGAGATTGAAAAGTCTCAAGCGATAGGTTTTCTTTTAAAACTTAAATCAAAGAAATATTTACTACAAAATCATAACACTACAGATCTTCAATCATCACTATTATTAACTATTCCTAACGTTATTTATAAAGCCTCTGTTTATTATTCTAATGATTTAGGGGTAATAGACATTCATTTTTTAAAATTTAAAAATTATGATAACAATATTAAATCTAATTTCAATACTACGAACTATATACGAATATATTATGTTACAAATTTAAACATGTATGTTGTAGAACATTACGGTAAACAGCAACAAGTGTATGTATTTGAAAAACTAGATAATGTCTTAGAAGTTGTTCCATTCAATGTAGCAAAGGATTTATATTTCTTGAATGATTTATATCTTAGAGGTTATAAAAAGGGTGAATTATATGATGAATATGCATTTAGAGAGGATGCATATGAAAATAAAGAAGACAATAATATTAATGATGTTAGTATAAGTGATAGTAATATAAGTGATAGCTCTTTCTATGGCGAAATAGATAGTATTTTCAAGGAGACTACTAAAGTATTTAATGAAGTAACCTCCTATTGTAATAGGATGGTAAAACATTTAAAGGACAGATTAAGACAGTTTTACAGATATTATCTTCCAATTGATAGAACCGTTAATTTACAACGTTGCAATGTAGATAGGGCGTATAAAAGTTTTAAGCATATCTATATTTTAAAAGAATGTATATCTGAAAGTAAGACAGAGTCTACATTTTATAAGGTTACACGTTGGTCGCTCTTTAATAATAAGTTAGTATTTCCAAATAATTTTGATTTTATATCTTTATATAAGAATGATGTAATGGAAGGTAACCACGTTGATTATCAAGCTGTTGGAGAGTATTCAATCTTTGAAACAGTTAATGTAATGTCTTTAAATATGGATAAACATAGGGTGGTTAACTCAAAATTACATGAGGAGTTATTAAATATTTCTAATAATGGTATAAAAGATGTTATGTTTATCAAAAATTATGATAATTTAAGTGTTGTTAAAGATAGCATTAAAAGAAATATGATACATAATTATTAGTGTAAGAGTGTTAATGAGAAGTAAAATTATATTCTCATTAATATTTTTAAAATACAGCTAATAAATTAGAAAATAAATAATATTAATAATAATTTTGCTTAATGAGATAAATCTTGATTAATAATTCAAGAACTCTGTATCTAGTGGTTCAGTTTTAGATATTGTAGCTTAATATATAAGGGTTCATGAATTATGAGAATAATATATTTTAAATTCCCCTAAAGTATTATTTTAATATAACATTAATATAAGAGATTATTTTATGCGATCAAGCAAGTATGATGTTTCTGCAGGACACTGCCGCAAATTAGGTGCTACGATTGAAAAAGGCGGTGTAAATTTTGCGATATGGTGCGAAAAAGCATCAGTAATGGAGCTTCTTTTATTTAAGAGTGTTGATGATGATAATCCTGATATTATCGAATTAAGTAGTTTACAACACTTTAGTACTTACTACTGGCATGTTTTTGTGCCTGGTATCAAAGAAGGTCAGTATTATGGTTGGCGTGTAAAAGAAATTCGTAAAGGGGTTTCTAAAACTGGCTTGATGGTTGATACTCAAAAGGTGTTATTAGATCCTTACGGTCTTCGTATTGTTTTTCCTAAAAATTACAATAGAACTTTAAATCAATTTGTTGGTTCTAATGTTGGTTTTTGTGCAAAAAGTGTTGTAGTTGATCCGTATGATTATGATTGGGAAGACGATGTTCATCCAAAGATTCCTTTAAAGTCAAATATCATTTATGAAATGCATGTGGCTGGTTTTACGAAGCATGAATCTTCAGGTCTTACTGCAAAGATTAGAGGTACATATAAAGGTGTAATTAAAAAGATACCTTATTTGAAGAAGCTTGGTATTAATGCAGTAGAACTTTTACCTATATTCCAATTTGATGAAAACGATGCTTCTCCTGGTCGTAAAAATTATTGGGGTTATAGCCCAATGGGATTCTTCTCAGTTCATGAGCAATATTCATCAGACAAAAGTATCATGGGACCTTTAAATGAATTTAGAGACATGGTTAAAGCTCTTCATAAGGCAGGTATTGAGGTTATATTGGATGTAGTTTATAACCATACTTCTGAAGGCGATCATCATGGACCTTTATATTGTTTTAAGGGCCTAGATAATCAAGCGTTCTATATTCTTGATGAAAATGGTAATTATAAAAATTACTCAGGTTGTGGTAATACAATAAATTCATCTCATCCAATGGTAAAGAGATTGATTACTGATAGTTTACACTATTGGACAGAGATAATGCACGTTGATGGTTTTAGATTCGATTTAGCATGTATCTTGTCAAGAGATGTGACAGGAGAACCATTAAATGATCCACCAACAACCCTTGCTATTTCTACAGATAATCGTTTAGCTCATGTTAAGTTAATTGCGGAACCATGGGATGCAGCTGGGATGTATCAAGTTGGTAAGATGGCAGGAGCAAAGTGGCGTGAATGGAATGGTATCTTTAGAGATGATTTAAGAGGTTTTTTAAGAGGTGATAACGGCCATATTAAACGCTTAGTGAATCGTTTGTTGGGAAGTCCTGATATTTATGACCAAAATTGTATAGACTCTCAAAAGAGTGTTAACTTTGTTACTTGTCATGATGGCTTTACTTTATGGGATTTGGTGTCTTATAACAATAAACATAACGAAGCAAATGGTGAAAATAATCGAGATGGTTGTGATCATAATATTAGTTCTAATTATGGTATAGAAGGTCCAACCTCTAATAAGGATATTTTGAAGATTAGATTAAGACAAGCAAAGAATTTCTTTACACTTAGTCTTTTTGCTCAAGGTACGCCAATGATTTTAATGGGTGATGAAGTGTTAAGAACCCAAAATGGTAATAATAACGCTTATTGTCAAGATGGTGATATTAGTTACCTTAAATGGGAATATACCCCAATGCAAGAAGAAATGTTGGAATTCGTTAAAACAATGATCCAATATAGAAAGAAGCGTGGTATTGCTGCTCCTAAAAATATTAGAACTCTTGCAGATGTATTTGCTTCAAACTTTATGACATGGCACGGGATTAAACCAAACGAACCTGATTGGTCTGATACTTCGCATTCAATAGGTTTGATATACTACTCATGGTCAAATCAATGCTACATCTATGTATTTATTAATGCATATTGGGAAGGTTTACATATTGAGTTGCCAACAGTTCCTGGTACAGGTCATTGTCAATGGCATAGATTATGTGATACATCTTTAGAAGCTCCATATGATGTGGTACGAGATGTTAAGTCTGCTATTAAGATAGGACATAGCTATTATTTAGAAAGTCGTTCAATCTTAGTATTATGCAGTGATAAGATGGAATTTAGATAGTTTTTAAATTACTTATAAATTGTTATTTAAAGTTTCTATAGAAAAATGAAGGGGATAATGAAAAATTTCCGCTATTTTGGATCTATAAAAAATATATATTATAGATTTTTATAGATCCAAAATAGCGGTATTTGTTTTAAGTTACAAAAACAATGAATGTAAAAGGCTATAAGACGGTAGTTTTCTCTTTTGCTACGAGCAATACGAGCTAGTGGCTAACTCTAGTAATCATTTTCGAGATTGTTACAAATCTCGAGTTAGGTGTTAAACCTTTGAATTAATTTTCATTTTCAACAATTATTGAATGAAATAGTTTTTTATATTGCAAAAAAAACAGGTCAAAATATTTTGACCTGTGAAACCAACAATAAGGA
>JAXJQF010000117.1:0-12355 GCA_036311285.1 Ruminobacter sp.
ATGTGATAACATGGTCACACTATTTTAGGATTATGTTATCCTAGCATAGCGTATGTGTTTGTAATATGTGTTATCACTTTAAGCTTATTATTTTAAATTGCTTTGTTTTATAAGGCTTAGAGCGAGCATATTACCAAATAGATTTAATAAAATTATAGTTGATAAATAAGACTTGTAAGTATTTACACCGTCCCAAGAAACAAGAAAAATAATATAGTAGTTATATGGAAAGTAAGAATAATAGATCGCCTGCATATGAGATTGTAAGTTTTTTATCTAAGAAGTATCCAAATACATTTGTAGTTGAAAACTTGGATTCAAAACAAAAAGAAGAACCTAATTATAAGCCTTTAAAAATTGGTATATTTAAAGACATTTCAGATGCTCTTTTTACACCTGAAAATGAACCTATTGAACATAGCTTTAGTAAGAAAGCTATTCGTGTTGCATTACGTTACTATACAACAAGATGGGGCTATTTAGAATCAGTTAAAGAAGGTGTTAAGCGTGTTAATCTAAATGGCGAAGAAGACGAAGTTGTTACTAAAGAACATGAAGAACATGCTCAAGCAACTTTAACAGAAGCGAAAGAAAAGGTTAAGCAAGCAAACGAAGCTAAAAAAGCGAAATTAAAGGCTAAGAATGGAGAAAAGAAGAATTTCACTAAGAAACCATTCCCAAGAAAACCGTTTAATAAGAACAACAATGGTTCGTACAACAAGTTTAATAAGCATCATGACAACAGATTTGCTCGTAAAGAAGAGAGCGTTGAGTTTGTAGAATTAGCTGCGAATGATATTGTTGTTGGTAAGCATGTTCATGTTAAGTTATCAAACAGTGTAGCTAGTGCAACAGTAAAAGAAATTAAACAAGATCAAGTAACTGTTGAAATTAGTAATGGCATGGTTATAAAGGTTAACGCTAAGAATATTGGTCGATAATCATTATTAGTAAAGAAAATCCGTGCTACAACACGGATTTTTTATTTATAAAAAGTAATATCATAAATTAAATTTTGGTGTATGTACTATAATAAGGTAGAATTACTTAGGTATAGTCCGTTGATAAAATACATTGAATATTAATAGTAAAAATTACTAAAGGTCACTTTTGAGAGGCAAGATTTGTTAAACAATCGATTACTAAAGATTATTTGTGCTTCAATGCTTATAGCGCTTGCAAATAATTGTTCATATGCTGCAGAGACAGCTCAATCAGCAAGTAGTGCTTATACTATTCCAGAAATCAAGGCCCAACCATTTCAGGAATTAGCATGTGCTCGTATGACATCTTTAATCATTAAATCGCATTATAAAGAAGTTAATTTTACAAAAGACTTTGAACAAAACATTGTACAAAGATATATTAACTTCACCGATTACAACCACAATACGTATTTAGATAGCGAAGTAAAGGACATTGAAAGTAAATCAAATTTATTTACTGTAGCAATCAAAACATGTAACTTAAAATATCCATATGAACTATATCGAAAGGTTTTACAAAGAAGATACGATAAGTACTCATATTATTTAGATTTATTAAAGCATCCTATTGATATCACAACTGATGAAACAGTCTTAATTGATAATTCAAAACAACCATTTGCAAAGACAATGGATGAATTAAAGACAATGTGGAGAAAGGATGTAACTTATTCTTATATTAAGATGTTATCTAATGGAAAGAAAGACGAAGCTATTAGAAACTCTTTAACTAAACGTTATAAGAATTTCATCAAGAATTTAGAAAAGAACCAAGATATTGATGCATTCTCTGTTTTTGAAAATGCATTTACACATGCTATAGATCCTCATACTTCTTATTTATCTCCTGCAGATACAACAGATTTTGATAGCGAGATGATGCTTCAAATGGAAGGTATTGGGGCTGTATTGAGTCAGGAAGATGATTATGTTGAAATAGTATCATTATCTCCAGGTTCTCCTGCTGAATTATGCAAAAAACTAAAACCAAAGGATAAGATTATTGGTGTAGCTCAACATGAAAATGGAAAGAGAGGACCAATGGTTGATGTTGTTGGTATGCACTTAGTTGATGTAGTACCTTTAGTAAGAGGTAAGAAAGGAACGAAGGTTACTCTTGAAATAATGAGAGGAGAAGGTGCTAGTTCTAAGACTTTTAGAGTTGATGTTGTAAGAGATAAGATCAACTTAGAAGAAAGTGCAGCAAAGATTGAAATCGGAGAAATTGATGGAAAGAAGGTGGGTGTTCTTACTATTAAGAGTTTCTACAACAATCTATCAAAGGATATTGAAAAAGAATTAAAAAAACTTAATGAACAAAATGTTAAGGCTTTAGTAATTGACCTTCGAAGCAATGGCGGTGGTTCATTACAAGAAGCGAATAGTTCAAGTGGTCTATTCTTATATTCAAGTCCAATAGTGCAGATTCGTGATGCATTAGGAAACATTATGAGTTTGTCAGATGATGATGGTGAATTAAGTTACGATGGTTCTTTAGTTGTTTTAATCAACAGATTAAGTGCTTCAGCGTCTGAAATCATGGCTTCTGTTTTACAAGATACAGGAAGAGCTGTTATTGTTGGTGATAACTCTTTCGGTAAAGGAACTGTACAACAATCTAGACCATTATCAAAAGTTTATGATTATTTCGATAATGCTTTAGGTAGCGTTCACTATACTATATCAAAGTTCTACCGTATTAACGGTGGTAGTACTCAAAATAAAGGTGTTAAGCCTGATATTTTATTCCCTAAAGCAATTGATGAGGATGAAGGCGGAGAAGCTGCTAAACCAAATGCATTAGAATGGGACCAAATTCGTCCTGCAAAATATTCAAAGGTTGCAGACCTAACTGATGCTATCAAAATTTTAACTCAACGTCATATTCAAAGACTTGAAACAAGTGAAGAATTAAAAGACATAAAGTTTATTGTTGATAGACACGCGAAAGAAAAGAAAAATAATGAGATTTCTTTAAATTATGAGAAGTTCAATGCTCACAAAAATGAAATAAATAATGAGATTTTAACGATTGTAAACAAGACTCTTGTTGCTCAAGGTAAGGAACCTATTAAGAAATATAAGGATATTCCAGATGATTATAAGGCTCCAGATGGTTTGTTAAATGAAGCAAAGCGAGTAGCCTTAGATCTTCAAGAAATACAAGATTCTAAAGGAATCAGTACTAATTAAGTTTTGTATAGTTTATAAGTTTCTTAACACTCTTCATGGTTTATATAATGAAGAGTGTTTTTTTATTTTTTGTATAAAAAAGATAAAAGTATTATAATTTGCACAAGATAAAAGTATTTTAAAAAATATCAAATGATTTGATTTAGAAAAATCAACGAATATTACTAAAAAGTGGTTTATAAACCAAAAATAAGAATAAATTACAAAAAAAATAAAAATATATAAAAATAAATTAAAGGAAGAGCGTTCTGTTGTTACCTGTATATAAGTAAAATTATCTACAGATGTGTTAATCTTTAGTATTTTAATTAAATGCTTATTGTTTAACATGGGGGGTAAATTGTAAGTGGTTTTACTAAGAATATTAGAATAATTGGTAACTAACAGAATAAGGATGTTACGTTGAATTTAAATTATAGTTTAGTAAGTATTGCGTGTTTTATTATTATTACCAAAATAATAATAAACGCATTACATATGCGAGTAAAAATTCCATATTGGAAGTACTTCGTTACAGCGATGCTATTCATTGATTTTGGCTGTATAATTGATGCTTATTTCGGGTTAGTTCGTCCAACTGGACTACATGGTTTTGTTACTTGTTATTTATCTAATTTTTCAAGAGTATTTGCTGCATATTATTGGTTAATTTATTCCGAACACTGTCAACATATGCGATATATACGATATAGCATAATCAAATATATTATGTTAGTTCCATTTGTTCTAATTTCAGTGTTCGCATATAAGTTTAACGTTATAGATTATTATAATGGGGCGTATTTCTATACAAAGTGGTATCTTGTTGAGATTTGTATTATTTATGGGATATTATTATGTTCTTGTTTAAAGGCTTTATATAAGTCGTTTCAAAGAAAGAATTATCAATATAGGAAAGAATATAGAAATTTAGGTTCGTTCTTCTTGTATCCAGCCTTGTTTATACTTATACAAATACCAAATACTGAAATAGGTGTTTGTCCAATTATATCATTGAGTGTTGTTATTTGTTGTGTAACGGTATTCTTGTCATATCAATCCAATATGATATCCAGAGACTTTTTTACAGGTCTTGCTAATAAATCATATATGTTAAAGATTATATCTGGAAAGATTCATTATCATAATGATGATTTATATTTGATTATGATAGATGGGCTTGGCTTTAAAAAAATTAATGATCGATATGGACATAATGAGGGGGATAAAGCAATACTTCAAATCGCTGAAGTATTAAAGATTGCTGTTCCTAGAAACTATGCTATTGCTCGTTTTGGTGGTGATGAGTTTTTAGCTCTTGGTGAAGCTAAGAATGAAGAGTTTGTAAAGAAAATAGTTGAAGAAATTGCGTTACAATGTCGCAAGTTTAACTTAACTAATAATAAAGAATGGAATGTTGAATTATCTGTTGGTTACGCTAAATATGATAAAGAAAAAATGGATAGTATTCTTGATTTTATAGATGCTGCAGATAAATCAATGTATGCTAATAAAAGAAAGTTCTATGAGGCATTAGAACGTAAAATAGCTTAGTAGTTGAGTTGAATAAAAACAATTTTACAAATAAGAATATGAAAGATTCATATTCTTATTTTTTTGTCACGGATTTTTTTATTATTTAGTATTTACCTTTTAATATTTTTTCTAATGCAAGGGTAATTTGAAATTACATTTTTAGTTAAAACATTCGGATAATAATTCTTTATCGAAGAACATTGGCGTATCTTCTTCAATAAGAGTACAGTCGAAGTTATCAAAAGCCCAAGTATTTATAATTTCAAGTGCTGCGTTATGCATTAAACCTACTTCGGAACAAATCTTCTTGAAATCTTCTAATGTAAAGTTTGGTAATTGCAGAAGTCTAATTAGTAGCTTTTGACAACTTTGAGGAAGCTGTGCAAATGTTTCGTTAGAATTTTGTGACAGCGTATTAGACGAAGAGTCTTCTACAATATTAGAAGTTGAATTTACATTAGTTGTTAAAGCAACTGTTTCAGAAGATTTATTCGACGTTGTTGCATGCTCTTGAATGTTTGCAGATTCATGAACAATGTTATCTGTTACATTTGCTTTTTCATCAGCAAATATAGGTGCTAAAATCTTCTGTACTTGTTGGGTTTCTATATTCTTTTGGGCAATAAGTTCCAAATTTAACTCTGTTGGAGTAGAAGTAATGGCATTTACTCTGTTGTTTGAGAATCCTTTAAATACAGAGTTTGTCTTAATATAGTTCTTCTGCGTGAATATATCTAATGGGCTATTAGCAAGTTTTTTGTTAATAGCAGTAATGTTTCTAATATTTGTGTTTAGATCTCCATTAGACGCAACAATATTAAATAGTATTAGTAATTCTTTTTTAGCAAGGTCTGTAAATTTAAATTCAGTTAAGCCATTACTACATCTACAGCTATTTCCTTTCTTTAGTTTTATTTGAGTAATCAATTCACAGTAGTTGAATATAGACTGTAAGTTTTGTTCATCAATGTCGGTATATTCTTGTTTTATGAACTTGCAAAATTGCTCGAAAATATATTGATGTGTACTAAATGTAGTTGCAGCGTTTATTGCTAAACGGAAAGGAGTAATAATTTGAATTACATTTTTATAATCAATATTTGTTTTATCTTCTAAGAAAGTTACATACTCATAAGCACTGATTACAGTATTGTACTTCTCAACATTAGGATTTGGGTACATGGTTAAATCAAGAACAGATGCACATTCGTTCATGATATCTAAGCATTCAGCTCTACTGTTTATCTTTATGTTAAACAATGATTTTGCATTGTCGTATGCTATTACCCCTTTGGATAATAAATCCTGTCTGAAAGCAATTAAAGGAAGAGGCAATTTGTTGTTTGTTTCATTATCTGAGTCTGAGTCAGAAGAAATATTTTGCTTTAAGTTTTGTTGTAGCTTGTATTCAAATATTCTATAAACAATTTCATTAGCTGAATTTGTAGAGTTGTTGTTTAAATACGCATGTATTGATTTTTGTCGCTTTTTAATTTTGTCAACGATCGAGGAAATGATTGCCAAACCTTTTTCGCTGATATTTAATTTGTTTGGTAACAGTTTACATAATGCAAAGTTTTTATAGCATTTTAAGGCACTGAAGTAATCATCATAAATATCTTTTTCAGTTGAATCAGATAATGATTTTAAAATATCAACTATAAAGGATGGATTTTGATTTATTATTTGCTTATAGGTGTCATATGAAAAGCTATAAAGTAATGAACTGTTTTGTCCAACTGTTCTAACGTTAGGGTATAGATTTTGATGGCATAAAATTAGAGCATAAAAAATAATGTCTTCAATTGGTAAAATAAGATCATTTATTTTGTAATCAAAATCTTTAGTAGTTAAATTAGTGTTATTTAGCTTATTCTCATTCTTTAAAATCACATCTGCTAACAACAAATTCCAAAATGTCTTTAAGTAAGGGGATTTGAAATTTTGGTTAATATGAGTATTGTTTGATTTGTCTTTATCTAAGAATGTGTTTATAGATAAGATTTCCCCTAAATAGTAAAGACAATTACGTAAATCATTCATAGTTGAGTCATTGGCGTAAAAAGCTTTTTTATACCAGTGACTTAGCATTATCTGGGCTTTGATCTTCTCTTTATCGTCTATATTATTAAGAACACCTTCAACAAGAAGTCTGTATTCTAAATTTGCCCCAATTGTAATTAGAACATTTTGAGGAATCATACTATTGTTGCTAATGTTTAGAGATTTTGCAAAGTTTCTCTTTTCATGTTTCCCTATTTCATTAAATGTTCTGATTTTTTCTTTTTTTATTAATTGGCGATTGAATGAAGGACAGATTGCAAAAGTCCAATTGTTATCCTCTAACGCTCGGTGATTGTTACAAACATATAGATTTGGATTTTCAGTTGGAATGTCCTCTATATATAAATGTTGGTTATTGCCAATGAATATTAGTTCACTGTTATCAATAAATTTGTGTTCTTTTAAAAGTTCTAGAAGGGTTGTTTTAAAGTTATTTTTCTCAGAGTTTGTTGCTTTATATAAATTTTTGTATTTCTTTAACTTTTCTAGATAAATTAAAGAACGAAGAGCAGATGTGCTTTCTTCTGCCTTATTAGTATTATCTTCTTTTAAGAAGTTAAATGTTTGTACTTGAATTTGTTGTCGTTGTATTTTGTATAATGCTGCTAATTCTTCTGCATAGGAAACGTTTTTAAAGGTTAATGGCTTTTGACTATAAGCTGCAATTTTGGCAAGGGTACGTAAGAATGTAGCCTTTAGTTCAAGGTCTGTAATTGGTTTTAAATACGCACTAGATTCATTTAAATCTGTTTTTAGTGGAGCTCCGTCTAACGTTGTGCTTAGGCAACTTAGAAGATAATTTTTACAATCTGATGGAAAAATTGAGTTTTGCAATAGACTGTTGATTATTGAATTTTGATCAATAGTTAATGGTTCATTATCTGTAACAATGTGCAAAGCCTCAAAGATATGTAAACATAGATTAAAGTTGTTAATTTTTGTAACAGCTCTTTTAATTCGAGTTGTAAGCATTGCTGATAAACCATCGTTACCAGAACATTGTTTAGCGGTAACAATATCTTCATCGTTATTTATATTGTAGCTTGGTGATAATCTTATAACTGTGTCTAATGAAGCATCTATGAAATTGCCAGGAGGAGCAATTTCAGTGAAACTATATTTTCTTAGAATTTTGCGTAAATGTTTTATCAGTTCATTTACGTTCTCAAAATCACCACCTTTTTTAAATGTATATTTATCACTTAAATGTAGAATACCTAACAATGTTTTAATATCAATTGCAACACATGGAAGACTTAATATGTCTTTTTTTATTTTCTCAAATCTTTTTAAATGAGAGCGACTAGGAGGAATTTCTGTTGATATGGATTTTATAGAATATCTCATTTCATCAGGTAAAGAACTTACATATGTTGTAGCGTTAAAAAATATTGAGGTTTCTTTGGCCATAGCATTATTTTATTTGGTTCTAAATATTAAGCGTAAACTATAGTATACATCATTTTGTATCTTCTGTTTAAGGTTAAATGAGAGTTAATTTATTTTATTTGAATATTATTTAAAATTATTGTTTGCCAATCTTTACTTATAGATAAATAAGTAAATAAAAAACAGCAAATAAGATGAATTATAAGTTCATTTATTTGCTGTTTATATAGCTTGTTATTTAGTTCTTTAATTTGTTACTTGTTATTTTGTCTTTGCATGATTTAAAGCTTCTTCTTTTCTTAATTTATCAATGTTTGGAGTTAACCATGCAAGAATACAAGTTAAAATTGAAACAAAGAATAAAGTCCACATTGTATAGTTTAATCCATAGGTGTCGCCAATACTTCCTAATAATGGAGATGTTAGTCCACCAAATGATATACCTAAACCAATGGTAATGCCTGATGCAAAGCCAACATGTCTGCACAGGAATTTTTGACCTAATACCATCGATACACTTAATGTTCCATATAAAGCTAATGATGTTGGAATTAGCACAATTGTTGCCCATACAGCACTTTGTTCAATAGAGCAGAATAGAGCCATGAACGGTATTAAGATAGTAGAGCTTAGGGCAAAAATAAACTTAAATCCGTATTTGTCAGCAAGTATTCCTCCTGCAATACTTGCAATAGCTGCACATAAAGCGATTATTGTTAGATTGAAGTTTGCTTCTTGAGCAGAGAGGTTAAATTGACTCATAAAGTATAGTGGAATAAAGGTTGTTAAACCAATTAATATAGTTGCTCTAGCAAAGACTGCAAGCATCAATATTATGAAACCACCGATATATTCTTTTTCTTTATATTCCTTTGTTTTTTGTTCTGCTAATTCTCTTTCAGCGTATTCTTTGTACGTCTTGTTTCTTATTGCGTAAACAATGATCATGATTAAAGCTGGAATACCAACTGCAATAATTCCAGGAAGTCCAAACAGTAAAGTTGAAAGAGATATTACTGCAGGTCCAGCTGCAAAACCAAAGTTACCTCCAAGTGAGAATATGCTCATTCCTAAGCCTTTCTTTTGAGCTGAAACGCAATTAGACATCTTACCTGCTTGTGGGTGGAATATTGCAACTCCAATTCCTGAGCAAGTGATTAGGACGAACAATAAATAGAAGTCTTTAATGAAACCAATAAACATTAAACCAAAAGCGGCTACAAACATACCTAAAGCCATTAGGTATGGACGAGGTTTTCTATCACTAAGCCAGCCAATAATTGGTTGTATAATTGAAGACACTAAGCATGAGGCTAATACTAGATATGAAACTTCAATGTTAGAAGACAATACATTGTGTGCAAACATTACTGCAAGTGCAGCACTTACAGAACCTTGGCATATATCTGTGGCAAAATGTCCAGAAGCCAGTAAGAAATTTTCTTTATACTTACTTACAAATTTCATTAAACCGAACATTACGATTCTCCAATAATTTTTTTAAATAAATCACAGTTTAAAAACATAAGTGTAATAAAAATACATGACTAATTTATAGACTTTACACAAATGTTGATCCAACATTTTATTTAAAGAATAAACGTTTGTAAATAGTGAATATGTTAAATTTAATCGAAACAAAAGGCTTGTAATTTGTATTTAAAATGGAAATGGAAAATTTAATGATGGTTATAAATTTAATGGTACTGCCGGTGATGAGGGAATTTTTAGCTACCTCCAAATAAAAGGTCAATATAAGTTGTTAAACGTTAATGATTCTAATGAATTTGATTAAGATTCTCTTGCAAAAATGTCCAGAAGCCAGTAAGAAATTTTCTTTATACTTACTTATAAATTTAATAATACCGAACCTTACGATTCTCCATCGAGTTTTTGTTAATTGTATCACATTTTAAAATATAAGTTGATTTTAAATATATGGATAACTTATAGACTTTGATAAAAATGTTGATATACGTATTGTTTAAGAATATTAGTTTGTAAGAATAAGTTTATTTTTAGTAAACTAGTTATAATTTTTAGGTATAAGAGTTTAAAAATATAATCTCAAAAAAACAAAGAATTTTTGGCTACAATCCTACGATATAAACATACATAGTTTTTAAAGTTTAATTTATTCTAAGTATAAAATTGATAAAAACTTAAGATGGAATATTTCGTTATAAAGGTGATGTCATATATAAGTATATGGAATTATAATGAAAGTTGAAAATAGTAAAGGTTTTACATTAATTGAACTAGTTGCAGTGATTGTTATATTAGGTATTTTAGCCGCTGCTGCTTGCATGGTTCACTTGTGGTTAGATCAGTATGATACAACCGTTGAAGTAGTTAAAGGCGGATGTTAAATATATATATAATTGCTTTTTATAATTTAAATAAAAACATTAAGATTACGTCTAAGTTGATGGATTATTATTATGAAAAATAAAGGTTTTACTTTAATTGAATTGATTGTTGTGATTGTTATCCTAGGTATTTTAGCAGCAGTTGCAGCTCCAAAGTTTATGGATTTACAATCAGACGCTAGAAAAGCATCGTTACAAGGAATGGTAGCTTCTATTAGGTCCGCTGTTAACATGGTTAAATCAAAAGCGATGATACAAAATATCGATGTTAACGGCAATATTGTAGAGCTAGAGATAGCTCCTGGAAAAATGGTGGTAACTCGTTATGGTTATCCTTATTTAGTTCGCTCAAATTCAACTACTTTTGATAATCTTGAAGATTTTGATAAAAAGACAGGCATGGGGTTATCACATATATTTGCTTTAGATAAAGGGGATTGGAAGATTCGTTCTAGTTCTCAAAGACATGGATTTGTGATTTGGCCTAATAATGGAAGTGGCAAATCAAATGATGCCTATAGTTTTAACGGAACTCCTGGTGAAGGTTGTTATCTTCGTTATGGCTTTGTGGTCGTAGGGAGTGCTTCTTCTGACATTAATGACGCTAGCAAAGAATCAATAGAAAAGGTGCCTATTGTGGAGTTTGATGTTGATGGTTGTTAATGTTGTTTGAATTATAATATCAAATAATAATGATAAGAGTGCAGGTGATCTATACTTTTATTTTTTATAATTGATTTGATAAGGTTTTATTTTGTCTGAAATAAGAGCTTGGATTTTAAAAGTATTATGTAAATAAGAGATTGTTATAAACGCTAGTTTTTTGTACATAATTTTAAAACTTGTCTAAATCTCTACTACAATTTAAGTTGTAAATGAATTATAATAAACTTAGTCATATTGAATATTGATTCATTAAGAGGTATTGATTAAATAATAGCTACATAAAAGTTTAATCAATGAATAATTAACAAGAAAGAACAACAAAATAAATTAAGATGGTTATACAAAAATCAAAAAATTTCATAAAAAAAATACCTAATTATCTTACTTTAATGAGGGTATTTTTAATTCCTTTTTTCATAGTAGCTTACTATCTTCCTTGGTCTTTTAGTAATATATTAGCCACATCTATATTTGCTATTGCGTGTATTACAGATTTAATAGATGGTTATCTAGCGAGAAAATTAAATGTTTGCTCTAAATTCGGAGCATTTTTAGATCCTGTTGCTGATAAGATTATGGTATGTGTTGCCTTAATTTTAATAGTTGGTAGCTTTTCTGATGTAGGTAACATGGTAAAGGAACTAAGTGTTATATCTGCTGATGGTAATAGTTATATATATGAATACTCTCCTATTTGGGCAACGATAGTTAAATATTTATTAATTTGTTGTTCAGTTGTAATTATATCGCGAGAAATTGTTGTAAGTGCCTTACGTGAATGGATGGCAGAAATTGGTAATAGAACAAAGGTGGCTGTAAGTTGGATTGGTAAGTGGAAGACTACATTACAAATGCTTGCAATCGGTGGTTTTATTTGGAAGGATAATAGTTTATCTTGGTGGAATAACTGGATGATTGATGCTTCTTTATTGTTGATGATTATTGCAACAGTTTTAACTATATGGTCAATGGTTAATTACTTAAAAGCAGGTATTACCTATATGGAAGATGAAATTTAAGGTTACACTGCAATAATTTAAATAATAATATAATCCGTCTGACCAAAGTAATAAGCATAAATTTTAAAGATAATAAGCGATAAAAGAACTGTAGAAATGTTTCTATCCTAAACTCCCTAACGCATAGTACCTAATTTTGTGGTTAGCGTTAGGG
>JAXJQF010000118.1:0-2058 GCA_036311285.1 Ruminobacter sp.
GTCAGGTGATTTTACAATCTGTGCAACTTCATCTTCAGTAAAACCAAAGTATGGAGCATAATTACCTGGTGCAAGCATATTATATTCATCAAAACAGTTAAGTGCCGACTGAGAATTATATTTCTTGATAGGAAGAATACCAGTAAGATAAGCTAAAGCAAAGCATGCTTGTCCACCATCAGATTTAAATAGACCACGCATAACTTCTATAAATTTCTCGAGAAGTTCTGGTTCATTTCTGTACTCTCTGCATATCAAATCCCATTCATCCATAATAAGAATAAATTGTTCTTTTGTGTTATTACATATTTCATTTAATGCTGATGACAGATTTTTTTTTCCTACTTTTCTGCTTTCGCTTAATATATTTGAATATTCTGTATCTTCCTTTAACTCTTCAATAACCGAATATTGCAAATAATCAACTATAGAAGAAACACCTTTAACTTGCAAATCCTCATCTTCAGTATAAGCAATGTAGCTATCTCTAATGGAATTCATATCAATATAAAGGACATTATATTTATTAAGATGTTCTTCGAAGCTTGGTTTATTTGCTATTTCTAGTTTGTCAAAAATATTCTGTCCAGCATATCCTTTGGAATAATAAGCAGAAAGCATGTGAGCAGTTACAGTTTTTCCGAATCTACGAGGACGAGTTATTGCTATAAATCGATTTTGAGTATTAATTTTTGATGACATTTTTTCTATAAATTCAGTCTTATCAACAAAAATCTCGGATTCTTTAAATTTAACTAGATTGATAAAACTATTATAGTTATCAGGATTTATAATATTACCCATAACTTCAAACTCCCCGACTTAAATATTATCTACAAACATTTTAACACAGTACATTTTTTTTAACAGTGATAAAGAACGAAACATTCTGTGAACATTTACAGTGTTTTTCTAAAGACCTGTACTTCTTCTTAAAACTGATGCATGAATCAAGAAAGACAGCACAAGGACATTTTGATCCCACATTTTTTAGCATGAACCTAAATTGTCACTACTCGTAGGTATAATTGCATGATGGGCTGTTGTTTTTTCAGTATTCCATACTGGAGCATGAATTGACTTATCGCAATTATTTATGATATCCGTTAGTTCTGGATTTATTTTTTTGATAACTTCTAAAACTTCGTTAGAATCTGAATATTGACTCTCAGGCAAATATTTACAGTCTGTTCTTGGATATGATGTATATTTCTTTTCATATAAAGATTGTGCTATATATCGAGTATAAATAATAAAATAAACTGTTTTGTAATTATCAAAATTAAAAAACTACTTATCGACAACTTGATAACGTACTTTCATTTACAGCATCAGATTCAGCTTAATCATCTTTAACATTATCTTCTTTTGCTTTTATATCTTCGGTGATATCATCCTCTTCGTCATCGTCTCCATAAAAATCATCATAGTCTTCTAAGTTGTTACCAAATTCTTCTTTAAAATCAGAAGTAGATATCTTTGGACTAGACAATTCATCGTTAATGGACATTGATTTGTCATCATCAGTAATTCCTTTGTATGCAATTAACTTTCGCATACTCTTGACTACAAAGTATTGACAAATGCATGCTAGAAAAAATGATACCACTATCAAAAAGTCTCTATTAGAAGACTCTTGTTCATCGACTTGATATATAAATAAAGCATACAGTAAAACTAAAACACAAACTAAAAACAAACCAATTAGCTTTTTGATTTTACTATTTTCTTTTTCAAAGTTGACCATCTAGCAGCACCTATATTCCGTTTAATTTCATATTATTGTCTAACTAAAAAATAAAAGCTTAAAAAACTTAAAAATAGAAAAAATTAGATATACTTTATTTAATCAAGTTTTTCAATCAGACACTGGTGGTCCTTAGTCTTTGTACTGTAATTTATGCCAACAATAATAATGTTTCGGTATTGACCTGTATAACGCTTAAAATATTCCTGCTTTTTAATCTGAGCAATAGCTTCTTCTGCAGAACCGTCATACTTGAACTCAATAAGAATAAGAGGATGTTTTCTTGTTAATGGCTCATAAACTAAATCAAC
>JAXJQF010000119.1:0-5986 GCA_036311285.1 Ruminobacter sp.
ACCACTTTAGGTAGTATTACCTATTGGGGTTAAAGGCCGCAGGAGTAACATCCGTGACGACGGCTGGGCAGTTACAAGCCCATTTCATTTAGGTGATGGGTAGTTGACAAAAGAAGAAATATTTTTGTAAATTTTGTCTGGATTGTACGTTCGACGATTACATATGATTACAGCATCAATTATATATCTACTTATAAAGTAAAATTTAGAACGATATTAGGAAACAATTCTAATTTAAAAGATATTATGATAGTCATATGTATGCTATAACCATAAGTAGAGTTTATGCTAGATTTTAGTTATTAATTCTGATTATTTAGAATAAATAAGTAATTAATATCAATTGGCGGTTAGATGGTTGAGATTAATCTATTTAGTTATGTTGCCACTTTCTATTTATTCAATGAAATAGCGGTTATACAAAGTGTTTTGACTGCTTTATAATCATTTAATTATGAAAGTGTTTAAAAAATACACATTATTAATGTTTTTTAAAAAACTTTAAAAAATATTCTTGACAATACTTAGGAACGCATATATCATGCACTCGTCTGTTAGGCAGTACATAAGAAGTTCCTCCTTAGTTCAGTCGGTAGAACGGCGGACTGTTAATCCGTATGTCGCTGGTTCAAGTCCAGCAGGAGGAGCCAGTCTTCTTAGTTTGTCATCAGTATCATGAGTTCCTCCTTAGTTCAGTCGGTAGAACGGCGGACTGTTAATCCGTATGTCGCTGGTTCAAGTCCAGCAGGAGGAGCCAATCTCAGATGTTAAATCAAATCTTTTAAAATAATCAATTTTTAATTCGTTTAAAGTATTACAAAGTCAGTTTATTCTGTTTATTAGTCGTTTTATACATTTCTTTTATCATATTGTTGCTCTTACTTTAATATATTATAATTAACTTAAATCAAATCATATGTATTTAGTATGTTGCATTGCTTCTATAAGTTTTTAAGAACGTTTTTTCAATATGAATAATCAAAAAGAAAAAGAATTTCAATTAGTTGCTCCTTATGCTCCATCTGGAGATCAACCAACAGCAATTGCAGAACTTGTCGATGGAGTATTAGAGGGCAGAAAGGCTCAAACTTTATTAGGTGTAACAGGTTCTGGTAAGACATTTACTATGGCTAATGTTATTGCTCAAGTTAAAAAACCTACATTAATATTAGCTCATAACAAAACGCTTGCTGCTCAACTCTATGGGGAAATGAAAGAGTTCTTCCCTCATAATGCTGTAGAATATTTTGTGTCTTATTACGATTATTATCAACCTGAAGCATATGTAGCTTCTACAGATACTTACATTGAGAAAAATGCTCAAGTTAATGACCATATAGAACAAATGAGATTAAGTGCAACGAAGGCATTATTAGAACGTAGAGACGTTGTGATAGTTGCTTCTGTAAGTGCTATTTATGGTTTAGGCTCCCCTGAACGTTACTTAAAGATGATGCTTCATATGTCAATTGGGGACATGATTAGTCAAATTGATCTGTGTAGAAGACTTGCCGAGCTTCAATACAATCGTAATGATTTAGATTTTTCTAGAGGTAATTTTAGAGTTCGCGGTGATGTAATTGATATTTTCCCAGCAGAAGCTGAAGATTATGCAGTTCGCGTAGAACTCTTTGATGATGAAATAGAAAATATAACTGTCTTTGAATCTCTTACAGGTAAATATATAAAATCATTACAGAGAGTAACTATTTATCCAAAGAATCATTACGTTACTCCGAAGGATGTAATAGATAATGCTATTTCTGAAATAAAAGAAGAACTTCAGGTACGAAAACTTGAGTTTTTAGAAAGTAAAAAGCTTATTGAAGAACAACGTATAACTGAACGAGTTACTTGTGATATCGAAATGTTAAATGAACTTGGTTATTGTTCAGGTATTGAGAATTATTCAAGGTATTTGTCAGGAAGAAAAGAAGGTGAACCTCCGCCTTGTTTGTTTGATTACCTTCCAAAGGACAGCTTATTAATAATAGATGAGTCTCATGTAACTGTACCTCAAATTGGAGCGATGTTTAAAGGCGATAGGTCAAGAAAACAAAATCTAGTAGATTTTGGATTTAGACTTCCTTCAGCTTTGGATAATCGTCCTTTAATGTTCGAAGAGTTTAAAGATATTCAGCCCCAAACAATTTATGTGAGTGCAACTCCAAAGGAATATGAATTAGAGGAGTCTAATTATCGCATAATAGAACAGGTCGTTCGTCCAACTGGATTACTAGATCCTGAGGTAGAGGTAAGACCTGTTGCCACCCAGGTTGATGATTTAATGAGTGAAATTAGATTAAGAGTACAACGTAATGAAAGAGTACTTGCAACTACATTAACTAAGAAAATGGCAGAGGATTTAACAGAATATCTAGAAGAACATGATATTAGAGTAAGGTATCTTCACTCGGATGTTGAAACCGTTGAACGTATTGAAATAATTAGAGATTTACGTTTAGGTGAATTTGATGTGCTTGTAGGTATAAACCTATTAAGAGAAGGGTTGGATATTCCAGAGGTTTCATTAGTTGCTATATTAGATGCTGATAAGGAAGGATTTTTGCGTTCTACAAGATCTTTAATTCAGACAATTGGTAGAGCTGCTAGAAATATTAATGGTAAAGCTATTCTATATGGTGATAGTGTTAGTGATTCTATGAGAGAAGCTATTGATGAAACTAATAGAAGAAGAATAAAACAATCTGAGTATAATAGAGTACATAACATTACACCAAAAGCTCTAAATAAGAAGGTAGTTGATGTGCTTCAATTAGAGCAAGAATCCAAAGCACCAAATGTTAGCACTAAAAAGCAACCTTTGATAGATAAATTAAGTCTTGAAAGCTTTAAGTCTGCATATGATGTAGTTAAGGAAATTGAAAAGCTTGCAAAACAAATGAAGCAATGTGCTAAGGAATTAGAGTTTGAAAAGGCTGCATTAATAAGAGATCAAATTAAAGAACTAGAAGAGTATATGAAGTTAAATCTTGAAAGTTAAGCTTTTATTTTTTATTAATATTGTTTAGAACAGTAAATGTCGGATTATATTAAATAGTTAACTGTTTTGAAGAATTTTAATAAATAGTTAAAAATGCTTGATAATAATGTTTAAGAGTTTAGAATTATACATAATTTAAATTTTAAATAGCAATTTTGAATATATAAAAAGTTTATTAAAGAAATAGTACAGGAGCATGTGTATTTATATACATGATTGAAATATGAACTATTGTAAATATATCCCAATAGATGTTGTAAATGGTCAAGGTACTAGATGTACATTGTTCGTTAGTGGGTGTGAACATTGTTGTAAGGGATGTTACAACCAATCTACTTGGAGATTAGATGCAGGTTTTCCGTTTACAGATGAAATGAGCGATCAGATTATTTCAGATTTAAATGATACCCGTGTTAAGCGTAGAGGTTTGTCTTTATCAGGTGGTGATCCTTTACATCCTGCTAATTTAGATGCAGTAAAAAAACTATGTATGCGTGTTAGACAAGAATGTTCTCCTGAAAAAGATATTTGGTTATGGACTGGTTATGAAATGGAATCATTAACCGAGGCTCAAAAGGAAGTTGTACAACTTATTGATGTATTAATCGATGGTAAGTTTGTTGAAGAGTTAAAGGACGTAACCTTACCTTTTAGAGGTAGTAGAAACCAAAATATTTATCATTTTAATCGTTCTCAAGCTTTTTGGAAACAGAATGAGAATAATTAAAATATAAGAATTTATGTGATTTTTTTACAACCATAAGCGTAATGTTATAAGCGTACATTACGCTTATGTTTATTCTTGAAATTGATTGAGTAATAAGTATTATTATGTTATTGAAACCAAAACCTATTGTTGATCAAAGCTTTGATAATCGTGCAGAATTTTTTAAGAAACAAATTTATGGTACTTCAAAGGGAAAAATTAGAGCTGCAGTAGTATGGCGTGATTTGGAGGAGATCTTAACAAAATTTCCGAATGGAAAATCTCTAAAGATCCTAGATGTTGGTGGTGGTTTTGGTTTTATGGCTCAAAAACTTGCTGCACTTGGTCATAATGTAACTGTTGTTGATATCTCAAGTGACATGATAACGCTTGGGGAAAAAGAGTTAGAAAATTTAGAACTATCAGGAACAATTGATTTTATACAGGGAGCTTGCCAAGATATATTATCTATTGTTGGTGATAAACGTTACGATCTAGTGATGTGTCACGCGGTCTTAGAATGGTTAGTTGATCCTAAGCCTGTTATTAAACTATTAGAAGAATGTATTGCCGATAATGGGGTTTTATCTTTAATGTTTTATAATAAGACTGCTTTATTGTTCCAAAGTTTAGTCGTTGGAAATTTTGATTATATT
Source organism: Ruminobacter sp. (assembly GCA_036311285.1). GTDB lineage: Bacteria > Pseudomonadota > Gammaproteobacteria > Enterobacterales > Succinivibrionaceae > JAXJQF01. Next base: position 4,367 of record JAXJQF010000119.1, read on the forward strand.
AAAGCAGGATTAGTTAAAAAGCGTCGTCAAAAACTAACTCCTATTACTCCTTTATATATAGATGAAGTATTTGCATGGGTAAAGGAAGTTGGTTTATCTATTTGTCAAATGACTGGGGTCAGAATTGTGCATGACTATATGCGTGATAAGTCAGAGCAAATCTCCAAATTCGAAGATTTACTTCATTATGAATTAGAGTATTGTCGTCATAAGGACTTTGCTCATTTAGGAAGATACATTCATATCTGGACAGATAACAAGAAAAAGAATTAAAAACTAAAATATGCTGAAAAGTGTTTTATATCATCTGTTTTGATGTTGTAAATTAGTTTAAATTTGCTGATTTAAACAGTTTGATGATATTTAATTAAAAAATATATCGTTTTCAAAATGTGATTAATGTACCTTTTTTTGAAAAACTCATGTACAATAGCAGCGTTTGTTAATTAAGAAAACTGATTTATTTAAAGTAAAAATTTATTTTCTTGAAATCTATTTTAAAAGAAAGGAACACATATGTTTTACAAGAGTTTATTATCAGTTGCTGTAATTGCAGCAACAATGTCGGTTGCTAATGCTGCTACAGTTTATAACAGTGAATCAGCAAAATTAGCTGTAGGTGGTCGTGTAGCTGCAAACTTAAACAGTGTATTTGCAGACAATGGTGCTTCAAAATCATGTGACTCTGGTGACAAGGATGAATGCAAGGTTAAATTAGCTGGTTCAGCTCGTTTACACATAGATGCAGAATCTTCTATTACTAAGGATATTAGTGCTATCGCTTTTGCTGAATGGCAAGTAGGTGCAACATCTTCTGATAATGGTAAGTTTAATACTCGTTATGCATATGTTGGTTTAAAATCTGATTCATATGGTCAAGTAGTATTTGGTCAAAGAGAAGATGCTTTCTACAATGCATTAAGTGGTACAGATATTTTTGTTGATTATGGTTTTTCAACAACAGATGCTGGTACTAGAAATGAAGGTTTAGTTGTTTACGAACATGCTATTAAGCAATTTGATTTTGCTGTGTCTTATGAAACTGAATCATCAAAGGTTAACTCAGGTTTAGCTGGTGCTATAGGTTACACAATTTCTGAAGAATTACCAATGCGTTTAAGCTTAGGTTATGAAACTGTTGACGGTGTTAAAAAGAAAGGTCAAGCCAGCTATGATTCTGTAGGTTTTGGTGTATCTTACGGTTCAACTTCATCAGGTTTATATTTAGCAGCAAGTTTTGCTAAGACTGATGTAGATGGTTCATCTGCTGATCTTGATTCATACGAAGCTGTTGCAGCTTATTCATTTGACAATGGTTTAGCTGTTAAGGGTGGTTTAGAATACGCTGAAATTGATAACGATACTGTAATTAGTGATTTAGTTGGTGAAGTTAAGTATTACTTAAACGACAATGTTTACACATACGCTGAAGCACAAATCGGTTTAAGTGATATTGATGCTACAAAAGAACGTTCACACGATAAGCTTTCTGTAGGTTTACACTATAACTTCTAAGATATAATTTAATATCTACATAAAACAAAAGCGATAGAAAAAATCTATCGCTTTTTGTTTTGTTATCACGTTAAACTAAGAATCAATTATGTTGAATGTATTGAT
>JAXJQF010000120.1:0-36139 GCA_036311285.1 Ruminobacter sp.
GGCAACGAGAATTAATTTGTGTAATATACGTTTGAAGGGGCATAAAGTATCTCTCTATTTTTGTTTAGCGCTTAAAATATTAGAGTACTTTTGCCCCTTTTTCAATGTCTATATTTCCAATATTTCCGTGAAGAACCTTTTAAATTAAATTTTATGATTTAAATCTAATTCAAATTACTTAGCTGCTTCTGGCTTTACAATTTCAACTAATTCAATTTCAAAAATTAACACTGAGTTAGCAGGAATTGCTGGGCTTGGAGAATGTTCTCCATAGCCTAAATTAGCAGGAATGTATAATTCGAACTTAGAACCTTCTGGGAATAATTGTAAACCTTCAGTCCAACCACGGATTACACCGTTTAATGGGAACGCTACAGCATCCTTAGATTCATCAAATACCTTACCATCAATTGTTGTTCCCTTATACTTAGCCTTAACAGTTGAAGTAGCAGTTGGCTTTTCAGTACCCTTACCTAATTCAATAACCTTATATTGAAGACCTGATTCAGTTACCTTAACACCTTCTTTAGTCTTATTTTCTTCTAAGAATTTATTACCAGCTTCTAAGTTCTTTGCTGCTTCAGCCTTTTGCTTAGCCATATCAGCTTCCATCTTAGCCTTTTGCTTAACTTCTAATTGCTTAGAAAATTCTTGCATTACTGCTTGTAACTCTTCGTCAGATAATTCTAACTTTTCATCATTAAAACCTTTAACTAAGTATTCAGCAACAATCTTCTTGTCTAAAACAATACCTAAGTCAGTAATTTCCTTTAATGGAGTTGCTACGTTTTTACCAGTAATAAAACCGATTGACATTGCAGCCTTTTGTTCAAAAGTATACTTTGATGCATCTGTAGCCTTTGCTTCTGTCTTAACATCAGCCTTTGTTTCAGTATTTTCTGTTTTAACAAAATCTTGACAACCAAATAAAGCTACAGACATTGCTGCAGCCATAGCTGTATAAGCAATCTTCTTAATCATGATATGTTCCTTTTCTTCTTTATTCATTGTTATATTATAATTAAAAATTTAATATGTTAAATAATACTCAATTATTAAATATATGCAATATTATTATAATCACAAATCGTTTTTTTTAGACAATGTCAAAAAAAATGCTAAAATAAATCAATTTTTTAGAAAACAGTTTAACAAAAAAGTTTCCGCATGAACCAAAGTAACCAAAAGCCTGATAACATCGTAACCCTAGAATCAAAAATAGCATATCTTGAATATAATATGGAAAATCTAAATTCTGAGATTCTAGATTTGCGCCAAACTGTAGACAAACAAAAAATTATTATTAACTTTTTAGTTGAAAAACTAAAGGGAATACAAGGATCTAATATTGCCGATCGTTCAGAGGAAACTCCACCACCTCATTACTAAACTAACAACTTAAAAATGAGTAAATGATTGAGTTGTAATGTTTTCCTTACATCCAACAAGTTTAACTAAAGAATCTTCATCTTTAATATCATTTATTCTTTCTGTTATTTCCCCTATAGGATAAATTTTAAATTTATTTAGTAAACCTTCATCTTGTAAATATATGTTATAAGCTTCCTTACTTAAAGTAAATAAAAGTTCATAGTCATCACCGCCCTGTAATGCACAATCATACGCTTGCTTATTTGGGACTAATGAAGAATTATTTTTAAAAAAATCTTTTAGTTCTCTCGACAAAGGCAACTTATCAATATTTATTTGAGCACAACACTTTGAAGCCTTTAGTATATGCTTTATATCCCCCATCAAACCATCCGATAAATCCATTGCACACCTGCATCCCAAGTTCTTTAACACTGCAACCATATCTAGACGAGGTTCAGGTTTATCTAATTTCATATGACACTTTAAAGAAACAGCGTCTTCAAACCCCTCATAACGAGATTTACAAGCTAAGTTAGCATCACCTAAAGTCCCACTAACGCATATTAGTTCACCTGTCATTGCGTTATCTCTTCTAAATTCACAACCCTTTAAAATCTTCCCGAAAACAGTTATGGTAATAGCTAGTTCACCTTTGGTTGTATCACCACCAATTAACGGAATATTATATTTTGTTGCCAAATCAAATAAACCTTTAGTAAACCCATCTAAAAAAGACTCATCAGCTGATGGAATAGACAAAGCAACTGTATAAGCAACGCATTCTGCCCCCATAGCTGCTAAATCAGATAAATTAACAGCAAGAGCCTTATGTCCTATCAAATAAGGGGCCGTATTTTCAAAAAAATGAATCCCTTTTAAAAAAGTATCTGTACTTACTGCAATATTATATTCACTACCTACATTAAATAGAGCGCAATCATCACCTATACCAAGAACAACATTATCATTCTTAGCAACATTTCTAGTAAAGTATTTATTTATAAGACTAAATTCATCCATAACAATATATCTAATATAAGAAGTCTACCTTTAAAATTAAAACTAAAATTAAATCCTGTAATCTTTATTTTTAGTAAGATATTTAAATTAAAAGGACTTGTTATTCCCAACAAGTCCTTTAATTATCTAGCTATTTAGCATCTAGTAAATTCTAGAACTTCTTTGTATCCACTAAGTTCATGCTTTTTACTACTTTATCTAAAATTCCATTTACGAACTTATAGCTATCTGCTGCTGCAAACTCCTTTGCAAGATTAATAGCTTCATTGATAATTACTCTAAAAGGAACTTCTTCATTATTATACTTTAATTCATATGTAGCTAATCTTAAAATAGCTTTATCAACTAAATCTAAGTCATCTAAACCTCTAGATGATAAGAAAGGGCTATAAATTTTATCTAATTCCTCAACATGAGAAATCGTGCCAGCGATTAGATTATGTAAATATTCCTTATCAGTTTTCTTATCGATAGGTTGATCTTCTAAAAACTGTTCTTCAATAGTTGCAGCTAATTCATTTGTCATTTGCCACTGATAGATTGCTTGCATTGCAAAATGGCGAGCCTTATGACGTTGTGATGGATTCACAGTAAACCTCTTAATATTAGATATTAGTTAATAAACTTACCATTTCTAAAGCAGCAGATGCAGCTTCTGCACCCTTATTACCTGCCTTAGAACCAGCTCTTTGGATAGCTTGTTCGATAGTATCTGTAGTTAAAACACCAAATGCAACAGGAATTTCTTCTTCTAACATTACATGAGCTAACCCCTTTGAGCTTTCATTAGCAACCACTTCAAAGTGATATGTATCACCTCTAATAACACAACCTAAAGCGATAATTGCTTCATATTTACGTGTCTTAGCTAGTTTTTTTACAACTAGAGGTATTTCAATTGCCCCTGGAACATAAGCAACTGTTATATTATCATCTGCAACTTGACCTACACGCTTTAATACATCAACAGCTCCTTCTAATAGACGTTCATTAATAAAGCTATTAAAACGAGATATTACAATTGCTACCTTTGCTTGAGGACAAGCTAAACTACCCTGAATAATTTCCATATAACAGAAACTCCTTGATATAAAATCTGATTTTATATTTATTTAAATATATACGTATTTTATCATTATATCATATTACATATAATGACAAACAAAATTAATAATATTAGAAGAAACCATTCTCAAATAAAGTTTCTCTAGTAATACCAGTTGATTTTTTTCTAGTTACACTAGAGTCATTTATGTCTGCACTATTAAATTGTAACAATCTTTCCATATATCTTGCTAATAAATCGATTTCGACATTAACCTTTTGTCCCTTTTGCCAATCATCAGCTGTTGTTACCTTATGCGTATGAGGAATTAAAGTTAATCTAAAATCATCATTATTAAGTTCATTAACTGTTAAACTCACTCCATCAATGGTAATTGACCCTTTATGAGCAATATAACGAGTAATACTGTGTGGAACATTTATCCACAAGTCAATAACATCATCTTTCTTTGCTATTGACTTAATTGTTCCTATAGCATCTACGTGTCCAGATACAATATGACCACCAAGATGAGTAGTAGGAGTTAAAGCCTTTTCTAGATTAAGAGAATCTCCTACTTTAATAGAGCCAAAAGTGGTACACTTAATAGTCTCATGGGAAATATTAGCAGAGAAACAACTAGAACCTAAGGTTACAACTGTTACACACACTCCATTACAAGCTATGGAATCACCTATACGGACGTCTGTAAAATCAAATTCCTTACTATAAACTTCAATTTCAGCTCCACGCCCATTTTCTGTTCTTCTCTTTAATACACCAATAGCTTCTACTATACCTGTAAACATTATATTTCCTATTAATTAGCAATTTTATTCTATTGTATATTCTTAATACTATTTAATTAACTTGATAAGTTAACCTAACATCATTCCCAATTTGCTTGCATTCTATTAGTTGCATACTCAAAACTTCATCCATTGATAAACAATTTGAAAGCTTAAAGGCATTTAATGCATCCATTCCAAATACCTTAGGAGCAACATAAACAACAATTTCATTTAAAAGTTTATCATCTATAAAGCTCTTTAATAACGAACCGCCACTTTCAACCATTACTGAGCGTACTCTTAATTTATCTAATTCCCTAAGAATTTTCTCTAAAGAAATATGCTTCAAACTATCAGTTTCATTGACTTTATCATAAGGTATATTGAATATCTTATAGTCTCCACATTCTTCAATTTGAACACATTCAAAATCTTTATCCGTACCCTTTACCCAAATTAACCTACCTTTATTAGCCTTAAAAACTTCTTCTGAACCTGTAAGCTTATTCTTCGCATCGATAACTACAATTATCGGTGATTCAATTATGTCTAAGGTTTCGTTAAATGTATTAAGAAAATCAATTGGTAAGTTTTCTTTTCTAAAATTCATTTTAGGATTATCTGCAATTACAGTATCGGCAGATGTAATCAATGCCTGGGCGTAAGCTCTATAAGTTTGTACATCCTTTCTAGAATCCTCTGATGTAATCCACTTGCTTACTCCATTAGATAAAGCTATTTTTCCATCAAGACTCATTCCGATCTTTGCATAAACAAAAGGTCGATTTTGTTGAATAGAGAATAAAAATGGACGATTAATATTCTTGGCTTCCTGTTCTAATACGCCAACATCTATTTCTACGCCTACTTCACGCAAAATATCAAACCCTTTACCACTTACAAGTGGATTCGGATCAGTCATAGCGCATACTAATCGTTTAATAGATAATTGAGCAAGTGTTCTTGCACAAGAAGGTGTCAGCCCTTGATGAGCACATGGTTCTAATGTTACATAAAAGGTTGTACCTTCTAGACTATATCCATTTGCTTGAGCTTCTCTTATTGCGTTGATTTCAGCATGTGGGGTGCCTGCTTTTTTATGGTATCCCTTACCTAAAATTACATTATCTCTTACAATTACACAACCAACACACGGATTTGGTAAGGATGAGTAATACCCTTTCTTAGCTTCAGCAATAGCTAAAGACATATACTCAATATCTTTATTATTAATCGTCATAAAAACCTATTTAGTGCTAATCTTTTCTAATCTAGCAATTTCTTCACTAAAATCCTTTAAGTTTTGGAAACTTAAATAAACTGATGCAAATCTAATATAAGCAACAGGATCGATTCTTTGCAACTCTTCCATAACTAAAGATCCTATTTCACGGCTCTTTATTTCTTTTTCACCAGAAGTTCTTAAACGATTTCTAATTCTATTAATAGCATTTTCAACATCATCTGTTCCAACTGATCTCTTATCCAGAGCTCTTAGCATCCCCTGTCTCACCTTTTCATCATTAAAAGGTTGTCTAATACCATCACTCTTAATTACTGTAGGTAAAAGAAGTTCTGCTTGCTCAAATGTTGTAAATCTTTCATGACAAACAATACATTCTCTTCTGCGTCTAACCTGAACTCCATCAGAAGACTCTCTTGTATCTAAAACTTTAGTATCATCAGCTGAACAAAAAGGACATTTCATTATCTTAATTCCAATAAAACATACTATATATAGTTATACTAGTTATAGTTTAACACAAAATCACAAATTGAACGCATGAATAAAACTAAGAAAATAATTAATAGGATCACAAAAACAAAAGAGACAGCATATGCTGTCTCTTTCTTGTTAATTCTTACTAGTGAATATTACTTTTCACCGTGCTTCTTAACATAAGTAACTGGTTCTTCACCTGTTACATCGATATAGAAGTCATACATACCATCTTCTGGTGGAGTAACTTTAACTTCTTCGAAGATTGACTTTGGATTTAACACGATTGGATCACCACCAAATTCGAACACACCTGGTTGATCCTTATAACCAAAGTTTGTACCAGCTGTCCAACCTGCGTCAGCAAACTTAAACTTATATGGAGCCCAATCTACCTTTAATTCTGCAGTAGCTACGTAAACGCCATCAGAAACCTTATTGATTAAGTATTGACCTGAAGCAGCCCAATCGTTCATTTCACCACGTAAATAGATTTGAGTACCGAATACATCTGCACCACCCTTATCGCCAGCAGCAGAACCACCAGAAGCACAACCAGTCATAGCTAAAGCACCAGCAACAACAGCAGATAAAACAATTTTCTTAAACATGTTCATAAATCCTTTGATTATAAATAAAACTAAGTTTTGCGTATTATAATACACAAACTTACAATTTTAATGAGCAATAGATCACAATAAATAATATTAAAAAAACAAAGAGATATTTTTAAACATCTCTTTGTTCAACTATTCAACAATCTATAAAATATTATTACTCAATACCTAGCTTCTTGTGAAGATAGTGTATATTTTGACCGCCTGCATGGAAATTAGGGTCACGAATAATTTCTTGAAGTAACGGACGGTTTGTCTTGATACCTTCAATAATTAATTCATGTAGAGCATGTCTCATACGAGCGATTGCTAATTCTCTATTATCGTTATAAGCAATTAACTTACCAATCATAGAGTCATAGTATGGAGGAACTACATAATCGTCATAGATATGAGAATCCCATCTTATACCAGGACCGCCAGGAACATGTAAGCGAACAATCTTACCTGGAGATGGTATAAATGTCTTAGGATCTTCAGCATTAATACGACATTCAATAGCATGTCCCTTTAACTTAACATCCTCTTGTTTGATATCAAGTTTTTCACCATCAGCGATACGAATACTTGCCTTAACAATATCAACACCAGTGATTAACTCTGTAATTGGGTGTTCTACTTGAACACGTGTATTCATTTCGATAAAGAAGAATTCACCATTTTCATATAAGAATTCGAATGTACCAGCACCACGGTAACCAATTTCTACACATGCCTTAGCACATCTTTCACCTATATTCTTACGTTGTTCTTCTGTTATAAATGGAGCAGGAGCCTCTTCAACCACCTTTTGGTTACGTCTTTGCATCGAGCAATCACGCTCACCCAAATGAATTGCATTACCTTGACCGTCAGATAATAACTGGAATTCAATGTGTCTTGGATTTTCAAGATACTTTTCCATAAATACATCAGGGTTATTAAAGAAAGAATCAGCTTCTCTCTTAGTTAAAGAGATAGAGTCTATTAAGTCTTCTTCTTTTCTAACAACTCGCATACCGCGACCACCGCCGCCGCCAGCTGCCTTGATAATCACTGGATAACCGATTTCTTTTGCTAAACGCTTGTTTTCATTATCATCATTTGATAACACACCTGTACCAGGTACACAAGGAACACCTGCCTTCTCCATTGCTTCGATAGCTGAAACCTTATCACCCATTAAACGAATTGTATCAGCCTTAGGACCAATAAAGATTAAACCAGATTTTTCAACAGCTTCAGCAAATTCAGCATTTTCTGATAAGAAACCATAACCTGGATGAATAGCATCTGCACCTGTAACTTCTGCTGCCGCAATTAAAGATGGAACATTTAAATAAGATTCCTTAGCTGCAGCTGGTCCGATACAAACTGTTTCATCAGCCATCTTAACATGCTTTAAATCTCTATCAGCAGAAGAGTGAACCGCAACTGTTTTGATGCCCATTTCTTTACATGCTCTTAAAATTCTAAGAGCAATTTCACCACGATTGGCAATTAAAATTTTCTCAATTTTTTTAGCCATGTTTATACTCTCTTAATTATTCAATAATAAACAATGGTTGATCAAATTCAACAGCTGAACCGTTTTCTACTAAAATCTTCTTAACTACACCAGACTTGTCAGCAGCAATCTGATTCATCATCTTCATTGCTTCAATGATACATACAGTATCACCTTCCTTAACTGTCTTACCTTCTTCTACAAAAGCTGGAGCTTCAGGATTTGCACTTCTATAGAATGTACCAACCATTGGAGATTTCATCACATGACCAGACACATCTGCTTCAGCTGCTACTGGTGCAGGAGCTGCCACAGGAGCGCTTGCAATTGGAGCTGCAGCAGCAGGAGCAGCCATAGCTGGAGCAACCATTTGAGGAGCTACAGCAACAGTCTGACAAGCAACAGCAGTAGTTCTAGTAATCTTAATTACTTCTTCGCCCTGCTTAATTTCTAATTCTGCAACATCAGAGTTTGAAACCATCTTAATTAATTTAGAAATGTTAGTAATATCTAATTCCATAATAGTGCTTCTCCAAGCATAAATAAACTATTGACAAATCTTTTTAATAGCAGATCTCAATGCAAACTCATAACCATCTGCACCAAAACCACATATAACACCGACAGCAACATCAGACAAAAATGAATGATGTCTAAATTCTTCTCTAGCATGTACGTTAGAGATATGGATTTCATAAAAAGGAATATGAACTCCTAGTAACGCATCTCTTATAGCAACACTAGTGTGAGTAAAAGCAGCAGGATTAATAAGAATAAAATCCACTACACCCATAGCTTCATGAATCTTATTTATAATCTCAAATTCTGCATTTGATTGAAAAGCTTCTAACTCAACATTATTTTCTTTAGCAATAGATGATAAATTGCTTACAATACTATCCAAAGTTACGTTACCATAAATACCAGGTTCTCTTACTCCTAGTAAATTTAAATTTGGACCATTTAAAACTAAAATTTTTGACATTTTTAGTATCTCTAATTTTAAAAAATTAAATTTTTACAATTTTATCAAATATTTTTACAATTTTAACCTAAAATAAGCAAATTTTCTTGTTTTTTCACTAATTTAATATCATTCTTAAGTAAAAAGCATTTAAATCATGACCAAAAAACATCGCCACATATCCCATTACTGCTATATACGGACCAAACGGAATAGGCTTTGATTGATGATCCTTTGAAAAAATAATAATTAGTACACCAACAATTGCACCTAAAAACGCAGAACCTATTATTATTAAAGGAAGCATCTTATAACCTAAAAAAGCTCCAAGACACGCTACTAGTTTAAAATCACCATAACCCATGCCTTCTTTTTTAGTAAGAAGTTTAAATACCCAGTAAAAACCCCATAACGACAAATAACCAAATACAGCACCGTAAATTGATTCTTCAACGCTCTTTACAAATACATGATCAATATTAAGTAATACACCTAACCATAACATTGGATAAATAATTTCATCAGGTATTAACATTTTATCGAAATCAATGCCACTGATTGCAATCAATGCCCATGTTAATAACAACGCACCAACCATTTGTACAGTTGGTCCAAAATGATATGCAACAAAGAAAGATAAAACACCTGTTAATAATTCAACTACTGGATAACGTAAGGATATTTTAGACTTACAACCTTTACATTTACCACCTAAAAAGATATAACTAATGATCGGGATATTTTCCCATGCAGAAATCATATGCCCACAATTTGGACATGCCGAACGAGGAACTACTAAGTTAAAAGTTTTTCTTTCTGTCTTTTGATTTTCAGGATGAAAATACTCTTCATATTCATCCTTAAAGCTATTTTCCATCATAATTGGTAAACGATAGATTACAACATTTAAAAAACTTCCTACCAATAAACCTAATATAGTCACATAAGTAATAAACAACCAAGGAAATTGGTTTAACATTTGCAAAATTTCAGAAATATAACTCATTTTATTTTACTCAAAAATAAAGGGCTTCACAGCTAAGTGAAACCCTTTATTTATTAACTTAATTTTACTTAATAACACTACCCATAGAGAAGATAGGTAAGTACATCGCAATTACCAAGCTACCGATAATCACACCTAGAACAACCATGATTAACGGTTCAAGCATTGATGACAAACCATCTACAGCATCATCAACTTCTTGTTGATAAATATTTGACACCTTGTTTAACATTGAATCAAGTGAACCAGCTTCTTCACCGATCATAACCATTTGGTTCATCATCGGAGGGAAAATTTGAGTCGCTCTCATCGCTGCATTTAATTGCATACCACCCATTACATCTAAACGAATATCTAATATAGCATTAGTATACTTAGCATTACCCGCAGCACCAGCAGCTGAAACCAACGCTTCAACTAATGGAATACCTGCAGTAAATGTTGTTGCTAATGTTGAAGCAAAACGAGCTAAACATCCCTTTTCTAAAATATTACCAATTACTGGAATATTTAATAATGCCATATCAACATTATCGTGGAATGATTGATTTCTCTTATATGTAAACATAAAGCCCCATCCACCGATAATTAGTACTGCTAATATTATCATCCAATACGATTGCATGAATCGAGACAATTCAACTATAAATTGTGTAAACGCTGGCAACTCGGCACCAAAGCCCTTAAACATTTCTTCAAATTGAGGTACAACATATATTAACAAGATACCTGTTACTAATGCAGCAACAATCATAATTACGATAGGATACATCAAAGCCTTCTTTATCTTTGACTTTAACGCTTCACCCTTTTCTTTATATGTTGCAATCTGATCATAAATCTTTTCAAGCGCACCAGAAGCTTCCCCTGCTGCTATCAAATCGCAATACAACTTATCAAAATACAAAGGATGCTTTCTTAAAGCTTGATGATAAGCAGTACCACTTGATACATCTTCACATATTGAAGATAACAATTTACGCATTGAAATTTTATCATGGCTCTGTGCTAATAATTCAATAGATTGAACTAAAGGTACACCCGCTGATAACATTGTCGTAATCTGTCTAGACAACGTTGCAATATCAACTGGTTTAATCTTAGGACCATCGCCAAATAAATCTTTATACTCTTTGATAGTAATGATTTTTACATTAAGCTTACGTAGTTCTGATCTTACGATATCAACACTACGAGCACACATAAATCCGCCGACCTTTTTTCCTTTACGGTTTATACCGGCCCACTTATAGTTTATAAACTCTTTTTTCTTGGTTGTAACAGCCATATGCTATCCTTGCTTTTAACCCGAGGTTACACGTAATACTTCTTGTAAGCTCGTAATACCCTTAGCCACTTTCTTAAGACCTGATTTACGTAAAGGAACCATACCTTCCTCTTCAGCCGCCTTAGCAATTTCAAGTGAATTAGCACCTTGCATTATCATCATTGCTAAACGCTCAGACATTACAAAGATCTCATATATGCCTACACGACCCTTGTAACCACCGGAACACTTTGAACATCCTTCTGGATTGTTAGTGTATATATTCATCCCTTTATCTATATCTTCTTGAGTATAACCTAATTTTAGTAATTCTTGCTCTGGAACTGTTTCAGATATCTTACATTCGTCACATAATTTTCTAGCAAGACGTTGAGCCATGATTAATGTAACAGATGAAGCTATATTAAACCCAGGTACCCCCATGTTAATCAAACGAGTTAATGTTTCTGGAGCTGAGTTAGTATGAAGTGTTGATAATACTAAGTGACCTGTTTGAGCCGCCTTAATAGCTATTTCAGCCGTCTCAAGGTCACGAATTTCCCCTACCATCACAACATCAGGGTCCTGACGAAGGAACGCTCTTAAGGCGCTAGCGAAAGTCAAACCAGCCTTTGTGTTAATCTGAACCTGATTAATCCCTTCCAAGTTAATTTCAACAGGATCTTCGGCTGTTGAAATATTCGTTTCTTCATCATTAAGAATACTTAAGCCAGTATATAACGAAACTGTTTTACCAGAACCTGTAGGACCTGTTACAAGAATAAGTCCTTGTGGCTTACTTAAAGCTCCTAAATACTTAGCCTTTTGCTCTTCTTCATAACCTAAAATATTAATATCAAGGTTTGCCGCAGATGAATCTAGAATACGCATTACTATTTTTTCACCCCAAAGTGTTGGTAATGTATTAACACGCATATCCATATCTTTTGTAGCAGATAACTTTAGCTTTATACGACCGTCCTGAGGAACACGTCTTTCTGCGATATCCAAACGAGACATAACCTTAATTCTCGCAGAAATCTTTTCCTTTAAAGACACAGGAACAGTGGCAACAGTTTTTAAAACACCATCTATACGAAATCTTACACGATATTTCTTTTCATAAGGTTCGAAATGTAAGTCAGATGCTCTCATTTTAATTGAATCCATAAGCATCTTATTAACAAACTTAACTACTGGAGCATCGTCATTTGTATCTGATTCGGCTTGTGAAGTTCCAGGATCATCACCTTGAGGATCATCATCTAATACAAATTCTTCTGAATCTAATCCAGCAAGAGAATCTGTTGCATCCTTAAATACATCTGAAATACACTTTTGAAGGATAGGGTCTTCCGCAATTAGAATATCAACCCTTTTAATACCATATTTTTGTTTATAGAAATTTTCAACGTCAAATACATTAGAACAATCTGACATTAAAACTACTAATCCAAATCGTCCTGATAAATCCTTATCATACATTATCGGCAATGCATGAAATTGGCATACTACATCATAATCTAGTTCAAAGCCTTCGATACCTCTAAAACGGTCATCGGCCAAAGATGCTACTGTTTCAGGAAAGTTAGCAGGAACGACATTATAGCCATAACAATCAGACATTATATCAGCAACATTTTTTGCAGAAACAATATTCTTGTTTATAACATAACTAACTATTGCAATCTGTTCAGACTTAGCTTCAGATATTACCTTCTTTATAGTTTCTTCATCACGTAGTCCATCACTGTTTCTAAAAAAATTATGATTATAAAGAAGATTAATTATCCCTGTACTCTTGGAAAACTTAGCCATTTAAAACCTCTTATAATTTCCCTGGTTTTTACATAAGCCATCATATGCTTAGATAATTTTAATTATAATAAAGTATATCAGAATTATCAAAATATACTCACATTTCAAACCTTAAAACTAAACTACCATACATAAATATAATACATGATTTTTTTAGAAGAAAACTAAACACATCGTCAAAATGTTACAACTATCATTTTAATTTAATTATAAAATCTGTTTAAAGGAGCTTTTATGACTACAACCAATAAAACTCTTAACTTTATTAATCCTTTTTATAATAATTATTATCAAATTGAAAATTTTAGCCTTTTAAATCAACATTCCTTTACAATCAAATCATGCTATCCCCAAGTAATCAAGACCCCATATAGCAATACAATCATACTTTTAAATCAATTTATTACACCTAATCTTTGCTTTGCAGAAGGCAAAGACAACTTAAAAGATTTCATTATCATCAGTAATCATTCGTTTATAGAGGAAAAATTATTTTCATTACATAAAGGACTACTACTTCCGTCCTCGTTAACCAAAACATCTTTTTCTCAAGACACTAAAAAAACAACTGTTACAGAAGGATGCAATAATGTTATATATTCATCAGCCTCAATATCTTCTAATTTTAAAAACTCTTCGATAGATTTAAAAAGTGATATTATTTTAGAAAACAGTAATCATTTCTCTATAACTCAAACAATTCACTATTTAACAGAACATTTCACAACATTACTGCACAACATTTCAGAAAAAATAGAATCAATACTAGAATTTTTCAACACTCTTGGCTATCTTAAAAACAATCAAGAGTTATTCTTAAATATTAATAACTTCAAACGTCCTTGTAAAACTAAAAGTAATCAGAAACTTTATTCACTTAATAAAACAAGCATCGAAATTGATAATTCTTTAACCGAACCAAAAAATGTATTAGAAACACTAGATGTGTTAAACAACAATAAGACCAAAACTACAAACTCTTCTGATACTTCACTACTTTCAATTAATGATATTCTTGAAATATTTAAAGCAAACAATGAATTATCCACAAACTCCTTAAGAAATTATAAGCTTGCAATTAACAAATTTGCCCCAAATTTATCAGACAAACCTTTTACAATACAGTTATACAATAAAATCCTAGAGAACATTAATGAATGTAAAAACCTTGTCAACAAGAATAAAATAAAATCGACAACTTTTAACCTATACATAAAACTAATTAGAAAAATAATAGAATCAGCTTTTTCTAAGAATAAACTTAAATACAATTCTCTAGACGAACTAAACAATTTTATATATCAAAAGGCAGACAATACTCCTAGAAAAGCATTAGACTGTGAAAATTTTATTAACATCACTGAAGCTAAGACCAAATATCAAAGATTTTTAAAAAAACTATATAAAACCAATAGTCTGGCACATTTTAAACTATGGCTAATTCATGCTATTTTATGCACTCGAAAAAACGAAACAATCCAAGTGATTAAGAATTTTCAAAAGGGAGCAAAAACAGTAGATATTAAAACAAAATGCCAAAGTAAATTCACAATCCCTATAACCCCAATTGTTGCAAAATTAATAAATGACATAAAAGATTGGATAACATCTAAAACAGATAGAACTGCAAGTGAGTATATTTACCAATCAATACCTAGAGGATATAAAAGACTGATAAGTCCTCATGGAACAAGAGCTCTATTTAGAACCATTATTGAACTCCTTAACGTTAAGGAAAGTTTCGAAGTAAAAGAAGCTTACCTTAACCACAATGTATTGAACAAAGTACAAGGAGCATATATGAGAAACAACTACCTTGAAAGAAGAGAAAAAATTGAAAGAAAATGGGAAAACTGGCTCTTAAATCTACTAGGAAAGGACATAATAACAACACTAAATTTCTCAGCCTCTACTTTCACTTGGAAACAAAAGATTAAATTGTAAAAATTAACGACAAATAGAACGCTTTAACAAATTACAAACTTTTATAAAACACAATTTTTAATGTCATTCATCTCAAAATCTCAGCAACGACTCATTCAAATATATAAGTTTGTATGTAAGACAATATATAACAGCATTTAGCAGCACTATTTGACTAAATATAACAAGTTCTTTACAAGAACTATAACAGACAAGAGAATGTGCAAAATATTTAATTTTTACTATTATTTTTTTTAATTAGTAGTAAAATATCACATATCTTTTTTTACTTTATTGATTATCGGAGAGTTTCCATGCTTAACAAAGCACAAAATATTGCTTCATATGATCCTGAATTATGGGCTGCAATCAGCAACGAAAACACACGTCAAGAAGAACATATTGAATTAATAGCTTCAGAAAACTACACAAGCAAATGTGTAATGGAAGCTCAAGGTTCTCAATTAACTAACAAGTACGCAGAAGGTTACCCAGCTAAGAGATACTATGGTGGTTGTGAACATGTGGACGCGATCGAAACTTTAGCTATAGAAAGAGCTAAGCAATTATTCGGTGCTGACTACGCAAATGTACAACCTCACTCTGGTTCACAAGCAAATGCAGCTGTTTACATGGCTTTAGTTCAACCAGGTGATACTGTGATGGGTATGAGTTTAGCACATGGTGGTCACTTAACTCACGGTGCAAAGGTTAGTTTCTCTGGTAAGATCTACAACTCTGTACAATACGGTGTAGATGCTAACGGCAACATTGACTATGATGACGTTTTAAAGATGGCTAAAGAATGTCAACCAAAAATGATTGTTGCAGGTTTCTCAGCTTACAGCGGTATCGTTGATTGGGCTAAAATGAGAGAAATCGCTGACGAAGTTGGTGCATACTTATTCGTAGATATGGCTCACGTTGCTGGTTTAGTTGCAGCTGGTTTATACCCAAATCCATTACCATACGCTCACGTAGTAACTTCTACAACTCACAAGACTTTAGGTGGTCCAAGAGGTGGAATCATTTTATCAAGCATTAAAGATGAAGAAATCTACAAGAAGTTAAACTCTGCGATTTTCCCTGGTTCACAAGGTGGTCCTTTAATGCACATCATCGCAGCTAAGGCTGTTGCATTCAAGGAAGCATTAGAACCTTCATACAAGGAATACCAAGCTCAAATAATTAAGAACGCTAAGGCAATGTGTGATGTATTCATTGAACGCGGTTACAAGATTGTTTCAGGTGGTACGCACGACCACTTATTCTTAGTTGATTTAATCGACAAGGAATACTCAGGTAAAGATGCTGACGCTGCTTTAGGTCGTGCAAACATTACAGTAAACAAAAACTCTGTTCCTAACGACCCACGTTCTCCATTCGTTACTTCAGGATTAAGAATTGGTACTCCTGCTGCTACTCGCAGAGGTTTCAAGGAAGCAGAAATCAAGGAATTAGCTTCATGGATGTGCGATATCCTAGACAATATGGGCAACAAACAAGTTGAACAAGAAGTTAAGGAAAAAGTAATCGCTTTATGTAAGAAATTCCCAGTTTACGCTAAGTAATCTAGAACACTTCAAAGAAGGCTCTATAAAATAGAGCCTTTTTTTATTTTATTCACTTTTACATTCTTAATCTTTTACATCAAAAACAAGTCTTAACACTTACTTAATCTATGTCAATTTTAGTAGTTTGCATTTGCGTAACATACTAAATAAGTATAAAATATAGTAAATTTTTGTTACTTTATTATTTTAAAAAATAAATAATTTTTATAATTGATTTAAGTTAATAAAAACCAGCATTATTATTTGTCTTTTTTTCGTTTTTAATGGTGTTTAAATTGTTTATTATTAAAAATAAAAAACTCTTTAGCCTTGTTATTTTCACTGTCATGTGTGTCGCAAATATTTCTAACGCATATGCAAACAGTCCGATTGGAGTTCAAAGAAACAGAACGATTCCAAAGAGTTTTGATAGTCGTTGCACAGCTGACGTTCAACACAATCCCAATAAACCAATTCCTGATGATCAATTAGAACAAACACCAATAACTATTGAATCTGATACAGTTAACGCAGAGGTAAAGGATACAATTACTTACAAAGGCGAAGTTGTTATCTCTCAAGGCGACAAAACATTAAAAGCTGATTCCTCTACATTTAACCAAGCAACTCAAGATGTAGAAGCTAAGGGTAACATTTTTTACCAAGACACAGAGTTAACTGCGAAGAATGCTACAGAATTAAAAACAAACCTTGAAAGTAACAATACAGAATTAAAAGATCCCGAATACTATGTAAATAACTCTATAATTAGAGGAAAAGCAAGTTTAGCCTCTCTAAACAAGCAAGAAAAATCTGTTCATCTTGAGGATGTATACTTAACAACATGTCCTAAAAACCAAGAATCTTGGTCAATTTATGCATCTTCAATCAACATAAACGAAGATGACGCTTTCGGTGAAGCCTGGAATACTGTATTTAATGTAGGTCCTGTTCCCATAATTTATATTCCATATATTAACTTTCCTATCAAGAACCAAAGAAAGACAGGTTTCCTATATCCAAACTTTGAGTACGACTCAACTGATGGTTATATAATATCTACTCCTTTCTACGTAAATCTTCACCCAAGCTATGACTTAACTCTTACTCCTAAAGTTATTCAACACCGTGGTGTAATTTATGGTGGTCAATTTAGATATATGCCATTTAGCAATACCATAGGTACAGTATATGGCGAATATATGTATAAGGACAAAAAACCTCCTGAATACGAAAAAGGTACAGATTTTAAAAAACGTTGGTTATTCTCTTGGAAACAAAAAACGTATTGGGATAATGAGGACTATGGTCTATTAATTGACTACAACAAAGTGCGTCCTGGTGATTATGATTATATCAATGATTTTGATCCTAAAAACGTATCATCAATCGACAACCAATTAGCTCAATCTATAAAGTTATACATGGATAAAAGCACGTTTGATGCTTCTATTGAGTATCTACAATATCAATTACTATTACCAGAAACTAATGCCGCAAATCAACCATTTGAGTTAGCTCCAGCTATACATGCTAACCATAGAAATACATTATCTAATATTCTAGCCTATAATCTAAGCGCAGAATTTACAAGATTTAATGTAGATGATTACGAAAAGCAAGGTCGATACAAAGGTGATAGACTACATCTACAATCAGAATTTGAGTTACCTTTAATTCAAAATAATGGTATTTATGTAAAATCAAATACTAGATTATTTTACACCTACTACAATCAAGATATTCCATCTGTTCTAAACTCCAAATATAGACGTTTAGGTTTTGACGTTAACAAACTTGAAGAACATGTAAGCAGATGGTTGTACCAAACAGACTTAACAGGCAAGATGGTTTTTGAGAATAACCTTGAAAATGGTTATACAATGTCTCTTGAACCAGTAGTTCAGTACTCATACATGCCTTACAAGAATCAAGATAATATTGGGGTCTACGACTCTTCTGATAGAAAGCATGATTACTTTACCTTATTTAATTATAAGACCTACTCGGGGAACGATAGATTTACTGATATCAATAGAATCAGCTACGGTGTGAACTACAATATTTACGATGAAAGATTTATTGAAGTTTTACAATTTAGTATCGGTCAAAGCTACAGCTTCCACGATACAAGAATGACTCTCTATCCAATAGATGCTGTAAATACTTACCCTCGTTCACCTATATCCTCAAGCCTTAACGTACAATTCATTCCTGAGCTATCATTACACGGTGACATTTCATATAACACTGAGGAAAGAAACGTATCAAATTGGCATGCTCAAAGTAACCTACAGGTAAAAGAATACGAAGCACAAGTTGGTTATAGATACACTAGAGATGGTAATAGAACTCTAAAAAAACGAGAAATTGTTGATGTTAAACAACTTAGTGGTAGTGCTATTCTGCCAATTACTAGAGACCTTAAAGCGATTGCGGTTATGCACTATGATTTAGAGCAAAAGAAAAATATTGACCAAAAAATCGCTCTTAAATATGAATCATGCTGTTACGCCATAGGTTTCTATGCTGAAAGATATAACAAACCTGATAACTATACCTTAACCTCCGAAGACAAACACAAGTTTGGCATATTCTTCGAACTTAAGGGTGTAGCAGGTGTTGCTGTTGCTGAAGATTTTAACAGAAATACTAAGCTATTACCTTATAGCAACTCTGTAAACCTAAGCAGATAAAATTTTAAATATATTTAACAACATTATTAAGAAAAAGAATTTATATAATGAACAAAATTAAAAAGAATTTATTAAAAATATCATTAATACTTTCTGTAGTTGGTGCGTTTACAACAACTACAACTAATGCTGCAGAATACTTAGTTGACCGAACTGTTGCTACAGCTAATAACGAAATCATATTAGAAAGTGAATTAATTGACGCTGTTAATAAGTATAAAGCAAACTTGTATGCTAAAGGTATTGAATTTCCAAGCGATAACGATATTAGAAAGCACGCATTAGAACAACTAATCATTAAAAGCTTGATTCTTCAATTAGCAAAGAATAATGGTATCATCATTGGAGATACCGAAATCAATGCAACTATTGAACGATTAGCAATGACTCAAGGCAAGACTACTCAAGAAATTATCAACGATTACGCTCAACAAGGATACACTGAAAAGGGACTTCGCGAAGCTATTAGAGATGAAATCATTGTAAATGAAATCAAACGTTCACAGGTTAGAAGTAGAGTTAATATCTCAGAACAAGAAATTAAACAACTTGCTATTAATTTACAAGAAAACTACAAGAATATGAAAGCATATCATCTTGCTAACATTCTAATAAAACTTCCTCAGAACCCAACACCTGCTCAAGAAGACAAGGCATCTAGAAGAGTAAAGCAAGTTCAAAAACTTTTACAAACTCAAAACTTCTCAACAGTTGCTCAAAAATACTCTGATGCTCCAAACGCTATCAATGGTGGCGATGTAGGCGAAAACCTAACAGTTAATGATATTCCTTCATATGCTGTACAAGCTGTTAGTACTGCAAATGATGGAGATGTCGTTGGTCCTTTTAAAAATGAAATGGGTTTTGTATTTATTAAGATATACAAGAGCCAACCGTTAAAACTTGAACCAGTACTACAAGTTAAAGCTAAACACATTCTATTAACTACTAGCATTATTTTTGATGATGAAATGGCAAGAAATATGTTAAATAGTTACAGAGATGACATTATCAATGGTGATATCACCTTCGAACAAGCCGCAAGAAAATACTCAAAAGACCATTTAACAGCTATCAATGGTGGAGCTATGGATTGGACAAACCCAGATGTGTTTGATCCAAAATTTAAAGAAGCATTATTAAATCTAAAAAAAGGGGAAATAAGTGTTCCTTTCAAAAGTAGTTTCGGTTGGCATATAACAATGCTTGACGATATAAAGAAAGACGAAGACTCTATTGAAGCATTTAAGATCAAAGCACGTGAAATGCTATTAAACAGACATATGATTGAAGAATCTCAAAACTGGGAAAGAGAATTAAGAGGTTCATCGTTTGTTCAAATATATATTGACGAAAACTAAAGAGGTTATTTAATAATGAATGATAAGGTAACATTTGGACACACGGCGAGAAAAAGATTTGGTCAGAACTTCCTACAGGATCAGCATGTAATTCAAAACATCGTTCGTTCTATTAATCCACAGTTTGACGACAATATTGTGGAAATAGGTCCCGGCTTAGCAGCACTAACAGAACCTGTTAGTGAAAAGGTAAACAAACTACACGTAATAGAATTAGATAAAGATCTAGCTAAGAGATTAAGAGAACACCCTTTCTTATCGCCAAAGCTAGATATTCATGAAGCTGACGCATTAAAGTTTGATTTTAATGAATTAGTTCATGAAGACAAACCATTAAGAGTGTTCGGTAATCTTCCATACAACATTTCAACACCATTAATGATTCATCTTTTTAGCTATAGTGATAAGATTAAAGACATGCACTTCATGCTTCAAAAAGAAGTAGTGGAAAGATTATGTGCCGCTCCAAACTCTAAAAACTATGGTCGTCTAAGTGTTATAGCTCAATACTACTGCAAGACAATGCCTATTATGGAAGTACCACCTACTGCCTTTAGACCTGCTCCTAAGGTTGTAAGTGCTGTAATAAGACTTATTCCTCACAAGGAAAAACCTTTTGTTGCAAACAATATTGAAAACCTAGAAAAGGTATTAGCGGTTGCTTTCAACCAAAGAAGAAAAACCATTCATAACAGCTTAAGCAGTCTATTCTCAGATGAAGATTTACAAAAAGTTGGTTTGGATTTCAACCTAAGAGCTGAAAACATAAATCTTGAACAATATGTTCAATTAGCTAATTTATTACCGTAAAAAAATTCACAAACAATAAAGAGCTAAACTGTAAATTATTAACAAGTAGCTAAGAATACATTTTATAGAGTTTTAAACATGAATAACACTAGCCAAATCTTACAAAGAAACGAAGATTATTTTATAAATAACAACATTATTATCTGTGGATATATCTCTGACACATATCCACTTGAGCTTGCTAAAAGATCTAAGTCTATACACATTTGGTTTACAGATTATTCTCAATTTAATACTTATATACAAGCTTTAGGTTTAAATGTTAATAATAATGAATCTCTAAAAAATTTAAACAGTATTGTCACAATTAACAAAGGTAATATCTATTTATACTTTGGTGCATCTTTAATAAACGCTGAATTTAATAATAAATCCCTTATTAAAGAATGTACCTCTGGCATTGTTTATATTACGAAGTCAAAAGAAGAATCCAAATATATGATGGAGCAGTTAATTGCTTCAACGTCAAACAATGCGACATTATTTGCTGTTGGAGCAAATGATGAAGGTATAAAAGGTTTTGAAACTCAATTAAAAGCAATAACACCATGCCAAAAGATAGATAATGCAAGAAAATGTGTTCTTTTAGGGATTGAAAACTCTGATGAACTTTCAAATATATATGAGAACAAATATTCTCAATATTCATTTGATATATACAAGATAAATATGGATACATGTTCATCTGAAAACATTAAAGAAAGCGACAATACAATCACTATCAATACATTATCAGGTGTATTTAGTGCTAAAAAACTAGACCTAGGAACAAAATTTTTATTAGAAACTTTTAAAAATGAGTTAGAATCAAAAGTTTTTAACTCAAATGAAATCAAAGATGTATTAGATGTTGGCTGTGGTTCTGGTGTTATTTCAATTTATCTTTCAAAATTACTTCCAAAAGCTAAAATTGATGCCAGCGATATTAACGCATTTGCGATATCATCCTTAATTAAGAACAATGAAACAAACAATACTCAAGTTAATGGTTTCGTGTCAGACATGTTTAGCAATATAAACAAAAAGTATGACCTAATAATATCTAACCCCCCTTTCCATCAAGGAGCTGGCGTAAAGCAATTATTAGAACCAACTAAGAAGATGATCAAAGAGGCTAGTTCACACCTAACAAGAAACGGTTCTTTGTTAATTGTTGCCAATAGCTTCCTAGTATACGCTGAAGTATTAAAAGAATCATTTAAAGAAGTAAAGGTTATAGCTCAAAATAATAAGTACAAAGTTTACTTCGCAAGTAACAAAACAAATTAAATACCATATGAATACATCAACATCTTATCAAAAATCAGCACTTAAAACCAATAAATGGATTCTTGGACTTACAGGTGGTATAAGTAGCGGCAAAACAACTGTTTCTAATTACTTAAAACAATTAGGATGTTATGTTATTGATGCTGATGTATGTGCAAGAGAAGTTGTTAAACCTAACTCAAAAGGCATTCAACTAATAAAAGAAAACTTTGGTGAAAATTTTATTACAACGACTGGTGAATTAAATCGAAAAAAATTACGTGAACACGTTTTTAACAACAAAACAGAATTAGAAAAGCTAAACAACATTCTTCATCCTTTAATTAAACTAGAGATAGAAGAAGCATTTAAAAATGCGAATGGAGAATATATTGTATTTGTTGCTCCATTACTATTTGAAAACAAATTAGAATGCTACGTTGACAGAGTTCTGTGCATGAGTATTGATAAAGAAACTCAAATCAACAGGACAATGATAAGAGACAACTGTTCCCGAGAAATAGCTCTCAATATTATTAAAGCTCAACTGCCATTAGATGTAAAAATTCAAAAAAGCGATGATGTTTTAGTATCTAACAGAGAAACTGTTGATGAACTATATGATGACATATCAAAATTACACAAAAAATACCTAAAATTATCACAGGAGAAAAATCAGAATGAAGGTTAACTGTCCTACTTGTGGAAAAGAAATAGAATGGTCTCCAGAAGAGAAGTTTAGACCATTCTGTAGTGAAAAATGCAAACTTCATGACCTAGGTAAATGGGCTTCAGGAGAAAATTGCATAAGCACTCCACTGACCTCAAAAGACCTTGAAAATGAAGAAATTGCTCAAGCTTTAGAAGAACACTATCAAAAAGAATTAAATGGCGAAAATGACAACAAATAGCCAACAAACAACAAGCCAAATATAACAATCTAATCCAAACAAAAAATATCTGGAAATTCCTAAACTTTGTTATTTTAGTATGTTTAAATTAAAAGACTGAATCAACAAATCAGTCTTTGTTTTTATTGAAAAAAATTCTAATTCATCTAAATTCCATAAAGATACAATCTTAAAATAAAACAACTAAACAGATTGCTTTTAGGTCCTGTGATGAATGGTATTTTTTCACATTGATTAGATATCTGTTCTCACATGTTTTCCCAACAATTCCGTGAAGAACCCAAAAATTTAGTCTACGTTTTGGATATATATCTCATTAAATTCTTGATTCCTAAGAACTAGAAAATCAAATATTTTGTAATTAGACGTATATGATATATTTCGAAATACGACTGTGTAATATATGTAAGTAAGTTGTTAACAATAAAATTTATGCCATTTTAAACAAGATCCTTAGAGAGTTATAAATAATGATTGTGATTATAGTCATACTCACATGAATTTTATGGTGCATATTTACTGGAAAGAAAAGTTTGGAATACCTACTTTATAGCAGCAGATTCATACATAATTTCATATTCCATAGCAGATTCAGACCAATAGTATTTAGTCTTCATGGCATTCCTTCTGATTGAAAGGTATTTGTCATATTCTTGTAAATAAAACATTAATGCCTTTCTAATACAAGTTAACAATACCTTTGGATCTGGTTCATTGAACATGAAACCTGTTGCATTAACTGGATCATCGTCATATGAAATTATAGTATCTTTTAAACCTCCAACCTGTCTTACAATTGGGATTGTCCCGTAAGCTAAGCTATACATTTGATTTAAACCGCAAGGTTCAAAAATTGATGGCATTAAGAAAAAATCACTTCCACTTTCTACAAGGTGGGCGAGATTATTATCGTAGCTATTTGTAAAAGATAGCTTTCTAGGGAATTTGTTAGACAAAGCTCTTAAATTATTTTCAATATTAGGATCACCTGTTCCTACAATGATAAGCTGAACCTTATGTTCTAGCAATTCATTCAAAATAGGTATTAAAATATTTAATCCCTTTTGTTCTGTTATGCGACATACCATGCCAATCACTGGTGCATTACTTACAGGAAGACCACATATTTCTTGTAATAAGTATTTACATAAAATCTTGTTATCGAAATTATCACATGAAAATGTAAAAGGAATATTAGGATCTGTTTCAGGATTCCAATCATCATAATCACATCCATTTACAATACCGCACAAATCATCTATTCTATCGATATAATTTTGCGCCATACCATGACCACCCAAGAAAGTAGTCAATTCTTCTGCGTAACTAGGACTAACAGCATTGATCTTATCAGCGTAATACACACCACATTTTAAGTAGTTTAAATTTGAATAACCGTGTACTACAGAGTCATTTGAAACTCTTGAGATTTCAGGAAGCATCCATGTTTGACTTCTATCAAATATACCCTGGAATGCCCCATTGTGTATTGTTAATATTGTTTTTGTTTTAGCAAATAAAGGTTCGTTCGTATATTTTAATTTTAAGATCATTGGAGTTAACGCAGTATGCCAATCATTACAGTGAATGATATCTGGAGCGTAATTTAATGATTGAGCTGTCAATAACGTTGCAGCAGAGAAGAATGCAAATCTTTCACCATTATCAGGATATGCCTCGTTATTTTCAGCATATAGATTGTTTCTATTAAAATAATGAGCGTAGTCGATTAGCCAAACTTTAATTTGACCATCTAACATCGCTTCTCTTACGAGGAATGGAATAGATATGTTGTTCTGAGGATTTGTAAGAGTAAGTTCCTTAATTACAGGATAATTAAAATATCCTTGAATTTTGGAATAGCAAGGCAGAGCAATTGTAATATCATGCCCTCTCTTTTGTAACTCAAGTGGTAAAGATTTTGCTACATCAGCTAAACCACCTGTTTTAACAAACCCTAGTAATTCAGAAGTTAAAAATAAAATCTGCATTATTCAAATCCAATTTTTGCCCCTTTAGGAACAACAACTATTCCGTTAGGTGATATTGTGAAACGACTTTTGTCAGCTTCTAAGTCTTCACCAATAACCACTCCTGGAGCAATTTCTACATATTTATCTAATATCGCACGTTTGATTATGCAGTTTTTCCCGATTTTTGCTTCCCCTAATATAATAGATTCTGAAATTTCTGTTCCTGGACCTATTTTACAGTTAAAACCTATAATGCTTTTATCTATTTTTGCACCTACAATTTCACATCCTGCAGAGATATTTGATTGAGCGATGCTAACCTGCTTATTCCTGTAGTTTAAAAATGTCGCAGGAGGTAAAGGAGGGTAATAAGTATGGAGAGCCCACGATTTATTATTTAAAGTTAAATTCTTATTGGTTAATAAATCCATATTGGTACTCCAATATGCATCAAGGGTACCTACGTCTCGCCAATAACCAACATTTTTTTCATTTGGAATTTTGTTTGTTAAAAAGTCATAAACATAAACTTTATGTTTTGGATACAATGCAGGAATAATATCCATACCAAAGTCATGTGAGGAATTCTCATTGTTGGCATCTCGTTCTAATTCACGATAAAGAGTATCAGCTTTAAAAATGTAATTCCCCATAGAGACTAAAGCATGTTCAGGATCTCCTGGTATATGCTTAGGATTCTTTGGTTTTTCTTCAAAACCAATCATTCGTCCTTTTTTGTTAACCTGAATAACACCAAAAGCCTTAGCTTTATCAATAGGAACTCTAATTGCAGAAACTGTAAGTTCAGCATTATTTGCCTTATGATATTCTAGCATCTGACGAATATCCATCTTATAGACATGGTCACTACCGAATACACAGATGTGCTCTGGATCGTTATGTTTTATGAATGTTAAATTCTGGTAAATAGCATCAGCTGTTCCATCGTACCATCTCTTTCCCATTCTCATTTGAGCGGGCAACTGGTCTATAAAGCAACCGGGTATACCATTAACAGTCCAACCGTTCTTTATATGCATATATAGAGATTGACTCTTGAACTGTGTTAATACAAATATTCTTAAAATATTTGAATTAACGAAGTTATTCAAAACAAAATCAATTAATCTATAGCTGCCTCCAAAAGGAACAGCAGGTTTACTTCTTGTTATAGTAAGGGGCTGAAGTCTAGTACCTTCGCCACCTGCGAGAATCATAGCTAATACACCTGGCATATAATCTCCAAAAACGTAGCACTAGTTAGATTATATCCTTTTAAATCATTTAAAATTTTTAAGTATGTAGTAGTTTTTTAAGTAAAAGACTAATATTGTGAGACATGACATCACTTTTTAACAAAATTAAGCACAAAAGCATCTATATTTATATTTTCTTTAGATGGGGACTTGTAAAGTTTTAGAGTACTAGATTATAGTGTTTATTTTGTGTTTTTCTCTTATAAAATCTCCTGTTATATTTTTTAATAAATTGTTAACTCTAGTTTTCATCTTAAAAAAATCAAAGAAAATTCGTTACATCACTTTATTCTAAAGCAAAGGTTTTACATAACGATAAAATTTTAATCCTTTATCTTGTCCGTATTTTGAAACAAGATTTCTGTAAACTAGCAATTTAGCATTATTTTCTTTTTGATTCTTACATACAATCGAAGCCACGGAATTAAATATCTCAGATGAAAAACTATTTTCTCTCAGAACCTTCTGAACTTTTTCATTAAGTGTTAGTTTAGTATGAGTTTTTTTGGAGTCCACTTCTTCTCCTTTTGCAACAGACTTAATATGGTTCTTTATCAATGGTTTTATCAATTCATAAATCGCATGATAATCTTCAGTTAGTTTCATAAGTTTGTTATGAATTGAGATAAGAGTTATTTCTTCTTTTGAACAATCTAATATTTCCTTTTTTACACCATCAACCAAGCTTTGCGAATAACCAGAACTAATAAGAATCTTTTCAATATCATGTTCTATATCTGACTCGAGATTTTTATCTAAAGTTTGATTAGGAACTATTTGTGAACAACTGGAATTCAGTGGTTCATTATTTTGTAGAGATGTTTCTGTAGAATATTCTTTAATAATTAAACCCTTATTATTAGAATTTGCATTCGGACTAGTAATTATTGTTTTGGCAGAGATAACATTGATGCTAGTCTGTCTTTTTATTGAGATTCCACATTTTTTTTCCCAAAAACTGATGATATTGTCATAATCCTTATCCTTACTTATTACAACGTAATTATACTTTTTTCCATGAATACCAATAGCATATCCTACAAACGAAATGAGGTGCATATCCAAAGATTGCGAACCTGCTGGGACCTTTATCAAATCGTACTTACAACATGATTTATTAAGTAAATTAAGGTTATCCAGCGTAATACTCTCTGCGTTTACTGTGTAAAAAATATAAAATAAATCATCTTTAGTCAGACCTTTTAAATTACTGAGTCCAGCATTATGTACATTTTCAAAATCAATAAAAAAACAATTTGCCATTAGCACTATTTCCTTAACATATTTTGTTTCATCATTATATGACAGAAAAAAACTATCTACAATCATTCAAAAACAGAACGCTATTTCCAACATGTCTGTAGTATAAAGTGCAAATATTATTACAAAACAACTTTATTTGTTAATACATAATTTTGTACAAGCAAGCAATGTATTTATACATCGATTTATTTGCTGATACATTTATCCCGTATGATGTTATTTGAATAGAAAATTATATGAAAACACTAATTATAACTAAATCAATATAAGTTGTTAAAGAACATCAACCACGCATAAGAATTGGTTTAAAGTAAAATTTTCAAGTAGGAAGCTTACGTAGTTAAATATTAGATTTTTCATTTTCTAAGTTTTCCACTTTATATAATTGTTTTATGTTAAAATTCATTTTATTTACAAATTAAGAAATAATGATAACCACTTCTTATTAAGTGGTAATAAACTTTCGAGTCTATTTAAATATATGAAAAATTTATTATCTAAAATATCAACAACTCCTAATAGTGTAAGTTTAAGAGAAACTTTTAAATCAAGTTTTGATGGTGTAAGTATTTTGATTTCACAACCAAAATTCTTCATTTTAAGCATGATTTTAAGTACATTTATTTTAATTTCATTTCTAGTACCTATCGCTGCATTCATTGCAATACCTGGTGTAATATCAGTTTTTATTGCTATTGTTTTTTCATATGTAAATAATGAAGATTTAAAACTTTATAGAATTCTTCAAATTATGAATTATAAATATCCATTTAAGATATCAACATTTGCATGCCTTGTTATAGTTCCCGCTGTAATAATTTTAGGTATTGGAATGTATACATACTCTAATGTTAGTATTTCACCTGAAAATATCTTAAAAATATCTCCATCTGTTGTTTATTTAATTATTGCAACAACAATGTTTACACTTGCGTGGGGTGTATCGTTTTTTTCTGCAAATTGCTTTGCTCTTCAGAACGATGCTTCAATGATTAGTGTATGTACTGATGCTATAGAACAAGTAATAAAAAAGCCTTTAAACATGTTTGTAATGTGTATAACCTGGTTTATGTCAATCATGTTCTTTTATTTTCTTGTTGCTTGTACATTTTTAGTATTATCAATGTTTGCACCAAGTCTAAACGTTTGGGTTTATACGATATTGTGTTACGTGATAGCATTCTTCTATTCAGCGTTATTTATTTCATTCTATTTTATGAATTTAGCTGTTTATACATATAAGATGTTTGCGGTTAATTTTAATGACCATGATGATTCTGAGTTAGATTCATCAGATTCACATGAAATTCAAGAAAAATAAATCATAACAAAAACAGTTATTACTCTTTCTTAAAATCAATCCCGTAGGTTAAAGAAAATCTACGGGTTTTCTTTAACAAAATTATTTCAAAAATAATCAAATATTAGATTGTAAATAATGATTGTAATCGCAATCATCGGTATTTTAGCTGCAATCGCTTTACCAGCATACGCTAAGTACATGGCTCGTGCTCGTTTTACAGAAGTTACTTCTGCTGTTGACGGCGTTAAGAAGCAAGTTGAATTATGTATCTTTGCCGAAGGTACTGGATTAACTACTTTCGCTGCTAGCACAGCAATTGAAACATCTGCTTGTGCAAACGCTGGAAAAGGTGATGGTTGGAAGATTGGTAAAGCTGATGACTATGCGACTAAGTATGTTGATACAATCAAAGTTGAAAAAGCAAAAATTACAGCAACAGCAGTTGGTACAAATGGTTTAGGCGGTGCTACATTTATTATCGTTCCATACACTGGAGCTGCTGATAATGGTGTTATTAACTGGAAGCGTGACGATTTTTCATCATGCATTGAAGCAGAATTATGCTAATACATAAGTAATATTCAAATACAAGACTAGTTTCGGCTAGTCTTGTTTCGTTTATAAGACTAAATAATTATTCTCATGAAAATCAAAAAACTAACATATTTAATTGTTACAATCCTTATCTACACATTCTTATCATTTGTATTAACTAAAGATTTCTTCTTCTCTCCTATCTCTGAGACTGATGGTAACTATGTTATTTTTAACTTTACTCCTCTTAATAATTCCTCTGAAGTAATAATTAGAACATATGATGAGAATTATAATGTTGCATTAGAAGATAAAAAGAACTTTAATTATAATAGGTTAGAAGAAAGTAGGGATTCTTCGGTAAATAGTTCTGCTGAAATTTCACGTTTATATTATGTTCCACATACAATTCCTTTCCTTGTACCATTTGTAAATTCTTTTAAATTTGAATTAACATTTAATGCAAAAGCTGGAGATATCATCAATATTTCTAGTTTAAGTAGTTCGGGTAAAGAAATTCCATTAGAAGACTTTATTAATAATGTAAAATCAAATGACAAATTCCGTATTGGTTCAGCAGAAAAATACGATGGTATTTATATTCAACTGTTAGAAGATTCTGTTACTTTTGATATAACAAATGTTATTAAACCTTTAAGGTTAACTAAAGCACAAGTTTCAAAATTTAACGAAGACTATGACTTCTTATGTTTTTCATATTTGCTATTTTTATTTAGCTTTTTTATTATCTTTTCTATAATCTTTAACAAGATTGTTATAAGATATTTCAAAGAGCACAATATTTTACAAAAGATTGATAATTTTAAAGATATAGTATTTTTAGTTACTAATCTGTTAGCAATACCATGTTTAATTCTTGCTTCTTACTACATTCTTCAAAGTCATGACTTACAAAATGTAAATAAAGCAAATAGAATTTATAGTGATGAATATCTAAACTTTGAATTTCATAATCTTATTATATTCCTTCAAAACTATATACCAATCTTAATTTTGATTGTAAGTTTAACGTCATTATCTATATTTATAAAATACAGAACTGCTAAAGTGATTGCTGCTTTAATTACATTTGTTCTTTTATTTGTAATTAGTGCAGATAATTGTATATTAAATGTAATGAATATTAGACTTAACTTAGGATTTGGAGGAGATTATGGGGGGGACTTTAAGTACTTTTATGATTTCTTAGTTGTTTTCTTCAAATCTACTAGTGGGATACTAATGAGTTTGTCATTTGTATTGTTCTTTATGTGTGCTTATACCATTATTAAGAATAAACTTAAAGTTCCTCGCATGATATTATGGTGCAATATTTCATTAGTCGTTATGTCATTAACATTTGGTTTAATGCCAATAAAAGCACAGAACTTTGACTTTGTATTTAATAACGTATTCCAAAATAATAACATTACGTTTAAAAATGATGGTAATTTTAAGAAAAATTACCAAGAACATTATGTTCCTAGAGATAACCTTGATTTCAAATGGAAGAGCGAAAAAGGTTTAAATCAACAAAAGAATGTAATCCTTGTTTTAGTTGAATCATTAGGTTGTAATTTAACTAATATGTGTGGTGCCGGTCCAACATATGTGCCTTACATAGAAAAGATAGCTCAAAATAATTTATTGTTTGATAACTATCATTCAATAATACGAGCTACATCTTTATCATATAAGGCAATTATAAAGTCAGTACCAATTATGCAAAATGCTGGATTAAAAGATTTTGGTTATACAAAACTGTATGAACAAAATGACTTAATTAAGCATTTTAATGATAATGGATATAAGACTAGTTTTATTTCATCATCCGATCATGTATTTGGTATGGATAAAACTTTAAGTTATTCTACGTATGATGAAATAATCGATGCTAATGACTCTATATTTAAAGATATCAAACAACGTTATGTATTTAATAGTGTTGATGATAAGAAGTTGTTTGAAAAGATGATAGAGAAAATCCAAAATGAAAATGGTAAATTTTTCTTTGTTACCAAAACTGTTAGTAATCATAATCCTTATAATTCACCATATGGTATAAACGATATGAAAAACGCCTTCAAATTTACAGATGAAGCAATTGATATGTTTGTTAAGAAATTAAGAAAAATTAATTACTTTGATAATGGTATTCTGATACTAGTAGGAGATCATAGATCATGGAGAGATGTTGATGGAAACCCAGATGTTGTAGCTTCAAATAAAGTTCCACTAATTATTGTAGACGGAAAGAACAATCCTCATATTGATCATACTGCAATTTCCCATGCTTCATTAGGTGTTATTTTGCAATATCTAAACTTACCTGAATATAAATATAGTAAGTTTAATGTTAATCCATTTAACAATAAAGATAACAAATCCGAAATTTTATTTAGTTATGATTACAGTCAAATGAATAAGCTTTACATTAAGCATAAAAACAGATTATCCACAATTATTATGAATGGTAATGAGACTGTTTTTGAGAACGAAAATAAACTGTTTACCGATGAAGAAGTAGACGACATTTTAGGTTATATTTCGTTGTTTAGGGATTAGTATTTCTAAATTTATAAGGAAAAAGGAGCTCATAAAGCTCCTTTTTTTAAACAAATGCTAGATTAATGAATTAACACAAATCTTCAGTAATACAACTTGAAGCTGCGTCATCTCTTCTCCAGTCAATTACTCCGTTATCTACAGCCGCATTACCGAAATGAGGTTCAATTTCAAAAGTAGCACTGTTTAAACCATTACCAGCAATAGCGGTTGCAGTTATAACGCCTTGGTTTACAGCGATTTCGGCTACGTACTTAGTTGCATAGTTAGCCGCAGCATCAATTCTCCATCCGTTTCCATTTTGACCGTTTGAACAGTCAAGACCATTAACAACATTTGGGACCATAAGAGCATTTGCAGCAGGTGCTGTTGCAATTCCTAAGTCAAAAATACATAATTCAACTTGCTTCTTAACGCCGTCAACAGCAGTAGTAACTTCTGTAAAACGTGCACGAGCCATATATCTAGCATATGCTGGTAAAGCGATTGCAGCTAAGATACCGATGATTGCGATTACAATCATTAATCACTATTATAAAGTTTTAATAAAACATTTATTTTACAATGGTTAGATTGATATACATTTGATATTTTTGTTAAAAATTTAACGAAAAAAGTAGTAGTTTTTAATTGTAGAAATCGAAATAAAATGTTGATTTTGATGATTTAAAAATAGTTATTAGATTTAATTGTTATAAATATGTTTGTATAAAAAAAAATAAAACGAATTCAGTACTAATATTTAAAATTTTTTGAATTATAGAAATTGCACAAAGGAATTTATATCTTAAGTGTTATTGAAAGCATTTTATGATTTTATTTAAAAATTATTATTTTTGTAATAATTTGATTGCAAATAACATATAAGGTGCTAAAATTAGCTGTGTTTTATGATTAGAAAGTAAACAATTTATGATTCTAATCACAAAAAAAAATATAAATATTTTTTTATTAACTATGTTTGAGTATATAATTACATATGTCTACACGAAATAATTCGTTAGATGTTTAAAAAATACTTTAAACGGATTTAATTTTACGTAAAGGGAATTATATTATGAGAAATTCTAAAGGTTTTACATTAATCGAATTAATGATTGTAATCGCAATCATCGGTATTTTAGCTGCGATCGCTTTACCTGCATACGCTAAGTACATGGCTCGTGCACGTTTTACAGAAGTTACTTCTGCCGTTTCTGGTGTACAAAAACAAGTTGAGTTATGTATTTTTGATTTAGGTACAGGTAAATTTAGCAAAAACACAGCGATTATTGTAAACACTAGTGTTAACAAGGACGGTTGTGCTAATACAAAGGCAAACAGTGGTAATGGTTGGAGATTAGGGCTAAATACTGATTATGCGACTAAGTATGTTAATAAAATTGATGTAACTGCAAACGGTGTTATAACAGCAACAGCGAATGCTGGTAATGGCTTAAATAGTGCTAAGATTTCGTATATTCCTTATTTTGGAGCTGCAGACAATGGCGTTATCGATTGGAAAAGAGATGAAACTGCTACAGCTTCAACATGTATTGCAGCCGATTTATGCTAGTCTAATATAGGTTATTGATACTTTTTAGTTTGTAACGTAACTGAGTTAGTTTGAAATTACAAGGTCTCAACAGAGGCCTTGTTTGTTTATAACTCTGTGTATTTATATAAATGTTCGTAAAAATTACTTTTTCATAATAACAAAATAAAATTTTCAGAGATATTTGAAAACAATTTTTTCGCTATGAATAAGTTTTTCTCAAGTAATTCATTGTTTGTAGCTTAGTTTTCTATTTGTTTCTACTGAATTTCCCCATCTTTGTAGCACATTAATATTAACGAGGGGTAAGATGTTTGCTAATGATTGTAATTGTAATCGCAATCATCGGTATTTTAGCTGCAATCGCTTTACCTGCATATGCTAAGTACATGGCTCGTGCACGTTTTACAGAAGCTACTAATGCTGTTGCTAGTGTGCAAAAGCAAGTTCAATTATGTATATTTGATTTAGGAGTATATGATTTTAAACCTAATCAGCCTATAGTTGTCGATAAGAGCTCTAATTATAAAGGATGCTCTAACATTTATGGTTCAAACAGAGGTAATGGTTGGAGATTAGGACCAAATACTGATTATGCGACTAAGTATGTTAATAAAATTGATGTAACTGAAGACGGCGTTATAACAGCTAAAGCAGTTGCTGGCAATGGTTTAAATAGTGCAACTATTCAGTTTATCCCGCACTTTGGTACAGTTGATAATGGAGTTGTTGTGTGGCGCAGAAATAACAATGTTTCAGTATCAACTTGTATTGCTACAGAGTTATGTTAATCCATAAATAATATTCAAATACAAGACTAGCTTATGCTAGTCTTGTATTGTTTAAAAATCTAAAAAAATAGAAATATGATCTCTTCTATATGTTTCACTAATTACTATAGTCAGAAAAAAATATCCTTACGTTGAACACATGACTATTTCTCATTCTTCATTAGGTGGATATTTTGCTATACCTAAACTTACCTGATTATAAATACAGTAAGTTTAATGTTAATCCATTTAATAACAAAGAGAATAATTCTGAAATATTATTTGCTTACGATTATGCTCAAATGAATAAGCTTCAAGTTAAATATAAAAACAGATTATCCACAGTTATCATGAATGGTAATGACACTGTTTTTGAAGACGAGAAGAATCAGTTTACTGGCGAAGAAGTAAATGATATTTTAGGTTATATTTCGTGTTTTAGAGATTAGTATTTCTAAGTTTATGAGAGAAAAGGAGCTTATTAAAGCTCCTTTCTTTTAAGTAAGTGTTAAATTACTAGATTAACATAATTCTGCATCTATGCATGTCATGTTTGTAGCTGCAGCACCCATAGGAGGATGAGCACCATATGTTTGACCATCAGCTCTAACCCAATCAATGATGCCATTATCTACAGCTCCAAACATTGGAGAAATTGAATAATTAACACCATTTAAGCCGTTACCAGCAACAGCTGTTGCTGTTACGATGCTGTTTGCGTTTACAGTTATTGTTGCAACATACTTAGTTGCATAATCTGTTGGAGCACCAATTCTCCAACCGTTACCTGATACTGCTGTACCACCAGCATTTGAACAATCTGCTGTAGGAACTGCACCGTTAGCAGCAAAAGTTGGACCTACATCAAAAATACATAATTCAACTTGTTTCTTAACGCCATCTAAAGCAGAAGTAACTTCTGTAAAACGTGCACGAGCCATATATCTAGCGTATGCTGGTAAAGCGATTGCAGCTAAAATACCGATGATTGCGATTACAATCATTATTCACATGAGATTTTTGCGTTATTTGTTTTTATTGAAACATAGGAGAACCTCAAGATTTGCGTTAATTCTCTTAGGTTCTCCTAATTATGATTAGATTAGAATAGATTTTATTTAGATTTCTTCTTAGCGTTACTTCTGTTAAAAAGTTCATTCTTCTTATCCTTAGAAGATGACTTTGAACGTTTTTTAGCATCTTTTTTGTTTTGGTTAACAAATAAGTCATGCTTTTTCG
This sequence comes from Ruminobacter sp., assembly GCA_036311285.1. Taxonomy (GTDB): domain Bacteria; phylum Pseudomonadota; class Gammaproteobacteria; order Enterobacterales; family Succinivibrionaceae; genus JAXJQF01. The sequence continues at coordinate 36,048 of JAXJQF010000120.1, forward strand.
CTGAAGTTAAATTTGCATGTTTCTTTTTAGAAGATTTGCTTTCTAATAGTTTATTTTGTTGTTCTTTTATTTCAGCGTCTTTTTCTTCCTTA
>JAXJQF010000121.1:0-56361 GCA_036311285.1 Ruminobacter sp.
TAAACTCGAGATATAGTAAAGTATCCACTGTACATCTATCAAAATTTATACAATCTTATTATAATTTCATCTTCATTAATTGTGTCTTAAAGTAATAAACTATAACTAGTTACTACACTTTAATGTAACATCATATAGTTTTTTATTATCCTTGCTCAAAAAGCTAACAGATATACTACCTCCCTTATTTAACGCTTTTTTAGACAATTCTGTTGAACAAAAAACATCGTGAAATTTTGATTTCTTTAAACTTTCAACAGCATCACTTTCTGCAGTTTGAATTGTTATATCATTACTTCGATATTCAAACGACAAATTAAATTTATCATCGAAATTCAAAGCACTAATTTCGACACTACCATCCTTTGATTTCATAGGGAAACCCTTTTGAGCCTCTATCAAAGCATTTTTTAACTTATCCTCATCAGATACATAAGGAATAACATATAGTTTTAACATGATATAAGCTAAAGCACCAATAAGAACTACTACTGCATTAGCAATATAGCTAAACCATTTGCTTTTTTTTGCTTGATTATTATTTATATTTCTATTTTGTTGTTGTGTCGATTCCTTAAACATTTAACATCCTTTGTTTTTTGAATTATTTACTTTTCCAAGTTTATTCAAATAATACAACATTACTTGATTCTATAAAAATTTTTTAATAATTCAATAAACATGTGTTCATATTACTCTTTGTTCTTTCACTTTAATTATTTTGTATACATAATAAAACAGTTATTAGATAATATAGAACACTGTAAATCTATACATCTAAATATTGATAAGATTAAATTATAAAACATAGCTTCGAAATATAAGAGGAACTTATAATGAGTTGTAATGAATTTGGGAAGGATGCGCCTTTAAAGCAAACAATTGAACTGTTTACAAAAAGACTTACAGAACTTGGTTTAAAACTTAAATTTAAAGACGAACAAAATCCCTGCCCTAATCTTTACTCTTGCACCCTTTTTGATGAAAACAATCCTGATATCATTACTTCAAATGGTAAAGGTGTTACCAAAGAAGCTGCTAAATGCTCTGCACTTGGCGAAATGGCAGAGAGATTACTTAACCAATCATTCTTTGAAGACTATTACTTAGGAGAAGATGTAGCTAATCTTCCAATAAACAGATATCACGATGAACAATGGGTAACATACCCAGAATCCTATAATTTTAAAGATTTAGATAAAAAAGAAAAATTACTTCAAAATCCTGTATCCAATCTTATTGAACAAATGTTTGATGAATACAACTCTGAAAATGAGTCAAAGCTTGCTGATATAAAATCTGAAACCTACAAAAATAAGATTCTTACACCTGAGCTTACCAAACTTTATAACATAGATAAGCTAATTCCGCTAACAGAAGCTTGTACAGGTAACTACGAAAAAGGTATTTGTACAATCCCTTTAATAAATGAATTCACTAAAAAGAAAGCTAATTTCCCTGTTCATTTATTAGAACATTGTTATTGTTCTAATGGTATGTGTGCAGGGAATTCGGAACACGAAGCCAAAGTACAAGGATTATCTGAAATTTTTGAGAGATTTGTAAGAAAATTTTTATACGGTGAAATCAATCCATCCGAAATAGAAGATTTAGTGGATTATGATGATGAAGAAATTTCACGTTGTCTTCCAACTATCCCCGATGAACTTATTAAGACTAAATATCCAGACATCTACAAGCTATTAGGAGAATTTAACAAACATGGATACAACATTGTTTGTTACGATGCCTCCTTAGGGGGGAGATTTCCAGTAGTAGCTATTGCTATATATTCACAACGAACCTTTGAATATAAAATATCACTTGGTTCTCATCCAAATATGAGAATAGCTTTAGAAAGAACAATTACAGAATTAATGCAAGGAGTTAATTGGGACACAATTTATCTTTCTAAACTAACTGTAAATGATTTAGGTCCAAATATAAATGACGAAGAAAGCGATTCAAACGAATTTGGAATGAAAAACTATTATGAAATGGATAGTGATATCATTCTAAACTTTATTCAAAACTTTATTGATGATAGCGGGCAAATCAACTCAACATTCTTCTCTAATGAGCCATGCTTTGATTTCGTTGATTGGTCTTTTGAAAGTGATAATACAAAGGAACAATATGAATTCTTACTATCAAAACTTAAAGAAATTGATAAAGAATTATGGTGCTATGATGCAAGTTATAAAGAATTAAAAGCATATAGATTAGTTGTTCCAAACTTCTCAGAAATTTACAGTTACAATGACTGCAGCATACATTACGCTGGTTTCTACAGATACGTTTCTCCTATTAGATACTTCACTAACAGTAAATTCACTGATGAAGAATTAGCTATATTCATGCAATATGTCGTTACAAATCAAAGAAATGATATCAACTATACTCTTGGTTTAGTTAATACAAAATCATCACCATTTTATAATTTAAATCGTGACGCTTTCTTGTCATTCATGGATATTGCCGCAGATCCTTTTATTAATGATGACATTGATGATTTCAAAAAAATTATGAGAAATCATAAAATAGATTTAAGTAAAGTTGATTTTTGTAAGAAAGTTTATTTATTCAACTTCTTCCATAACAATAAAGAAGTTTTTGATAAGGATAACGAATACATAGATAGTATGCTAGCTCTATTTAATAACTTTGTTAACAAAGATAATAAAGTTGAAAATTCAACTTCTCGTATATTCCCTGTAATTGATAAAAACCTAAAAGGGATAAAGGACCAAGAAAACTTGATCAAAACATATAAAACAATGCTTCAAAAACAAATTGAAACACACTAAATAAAAATTTTAGATATATAAGAACTATATAATTTTCCATTTTTCGTATCCTAATATAGCACTAAATATATTAGGATACGTTTTCAAGATATTTAAAATTTATAAATGATAAAAATATTCATTTAAAAGTTATAAATTTGAACGATATCAAAAAATTTGTTGTATAATAATTTATAGAAAAATTTAAAACCAAAAACATTCATAAAGTAAGAATAAAATATGTCTAATCAAGAAAAAAGCATTAAAGATATAAGTACAGTTTGTTTATCACCTGAAGAACTTGCTAAATTATCTGAATATATTACAGAACATAAAGCAACTAAACCTGTTACTAAATGTCTGTTGTCAGCTGTTAACGCTGGTGCATTCATTGCTCTAGCTTTTATGTTCTATACCACATGTTTAGCAGATGGATATAGCAAACTAATAGGCGGTATATGTTTCTCTCTTGGTCTATTACTTTGTGTTGTTATGGGAGGCGAGTTATTTACCTCTTCTACTCTAACACTAGTTGCAAAATCAGCTAAACTAATTACATGGAAAAAAGTTTTTTCCAATTGGTCTTTAGTTTACATTGGTAATTTAATAGGTAGCTTACTAATTGTTACTCTAGTTATGATTGCTAGACAATATGAAGCTTTCGATGGCAAATGGGGAGCTGTAATTTTAAACACATCATTACATAAACTTGAACACATGAGAGAAGGTGAACCATATTGGAGAGGATTCCTAGAATGTGTTGCATCAGGTATTTTCTGTAACTTAATGGTTTGTATTGGTGTTTGGGTTTCATTTGCTGGTAAAACACTAACTGACAAAGCAGTCGCAACAATTTTTCCTGTAGCATTATTTGTATCATCAGGTTTTGAACACTGTATTGCAAATATGTTTATGATACCGGCAGGAATCTGTGTATTAAATTTCGCAGATGCAGAATTTTGGAGAGCCACAGGCTTAGTAGCAAGTGACTTTGCACAAATAAACGTTGTTAATTTCATAATTAATAACTTGATCCCAGTGACAATAGGCAATATCATAGGCGGAGGCATTATGATAGGCGTATATAACTGGTATACTAATTGTCGCGCTGGCCAAACAAAGGCTTAAGCGTATACCTAAATAAACCATATAGAGGTAAAAAATGGCAGAATTAAATGAGCTTCAACAAGTAGCTTGGGAAGGCTTCGCACCAGGAGCATGGCAAGAAACAATCGATACCCGCGATTTCATTCAAAAGAACTACACACCTTATGAAGGTGATGAATCATTCTTGCAACCAGCAACTGAAGCAACTACAAAGCTTTGGGAAAAGGTAATGGAAGGAATCAAGGTAGAAAACTCTACTCACGCTCCTTTAGATTTCGATCCTGATACACCATCAACAATCACTTCTCATGCACCAGGTTACATCGAGAAAGAATTAGAGCAAATCGTTGGCTTACAAACTGATGCTCCATTAAAGAGAGCTATCATGCCTTTCGGTGGTATTCGTATGATCCAAACTTCATGCGAAACTTACAATAAGCCATTCAACAAAGAAGTAGAAAAGATTTTCACAGAATATCGTAAGACACATAACCAAGGTGTATTCGATGTTTATACTCCTGATATCAGAAATTGTCGTAAGAGTGCTGTATTAACAGGTTTACCTGATGCTTATGGTCGTGGCCGTATCATTGGTGACTACCGTCGTATCGCATTATATGGTGTTGACGCGTTAATGGCAGACAAGTTTAAGCAATATAACTCATTCCAAGAACAATTAGAACATCCAAAGGATGGAGCAGAATTAGAACACGCTATTCGTGCTCGCGAAGAAATCAACGACCAATACAAAGCTTTAGGCCAATTAAAGAAGATGGCAGCTTCTTACGGTTGTGATATTTCTGGTCCTGCAAAAACTGCGAAGGAAGCATGTCAAGCTACATACTTCGGTTACTTAGCTTCAGTTAAGTCTCAAAATGGTGCTGCTATGTCTTACGGCCGTACAGCTACATTCTTAGATATTTATATCGAACGTGACTTAAAGAAAGGCATCATCAACGAAAGCCAAGCACAAGAATTAATCGATCATATGATCATGAAGTTACGTATGGTTCGTTTCTTACGTACTCCAGAATATGACACATTATTCTCAGGTGACCCAATTTGGGCAACAGAATCATTAGGTGGTATGGGTTTAGACGGTCGTACACTTGTTACTAAGTCAAGTTTCCGTTACTTACACACTTTATACAACATGGGTACTTCTCCAGAACCTAACATGACGATCTTATGGTCTGAAAAGTTACCTGCAGCATTCAAGAAGTACTGTGCTAAGGTATCTATTGATACTTCATCAATTCAATACGAAAACGATGACTTAATGCGTCCAGACTTCGATAGCGACGACTATGCAATCGCATGTTGTGTATCACCAATGGTTATTGGTAAGAGAATGCAATTCTTCGGTGCTCGTGCGAACTTAGCTAAGACATTATTATACGCAATCAACGGTGGTATGGATGAACGCTTAAAGATCCAAATTGGTCCTAAGACAGACATCCCTGCTGGTGAATACTTAGAATATGAAGACGTATTATCACGTGTTGACCACTTCATGGATTGGTTAGCAACTCAATACGTTACTGCATTAAACATCATCCACTATATGCACGACAAGTATGCATACGAAGCTATCCAAATGGCTTTACATGACAGAGATGTTGTACGTACAATGGCTTGTGGTATTGCAGGTTTATCAATTGCAGCTGACTCATTATCTGCAATCAAGTACGCTAAGGTTAAAGCTATTCGTGACGAAGATGGCATAGCTCAATCATTCGACATTGATGGCGATTTCCCTAAGTATGGTAACAACGATGACCGCGTAGACTCTATTGCAGCTGACTTAGTAGAAAGATTCATGAAGAAGATTTCAGAACGTGTAACTTACCGTGATTCTATTCCTACTCAATCAGTATTAACTATCACTTCTAACGTAGTATACGGTAAGAAGACAGGTAGCACACCATGTGGTCGTGAAGCTGGTAAGCCATTTGGTCCAGGTGCTAACCCAATGCACGGTCGTGACGTTAAGGGTGCTGTAGCTTCATTAGCTTCTGTTGCTAAAGTTCCATTTGCTTATGCTAAGGATGGTATTTCATACACATTCTCTATCGTTCCTGCTGCATTAGGTAAAGAAGCTGAACAACAATGCACTAACTTAATCGGTTTATTAGATGGTTACTTCCACAACACTGTAGCACGTGAAGGTGGTCAACACTTAAACGTTAACGTGTTAAACCGTGAAACATTATTAGATGCACAACAAAACCCTGATAAGTACCCTATGCTTACAATCCGTGTATCTGGTTACGCTGTACGTTTCAACTCATTAACTAAGGAACAACAAGAAGACGTAATTTCACGTACTTTCACAAATTCTTTATAATAAGTTGAATCTTATACAGTTTTAAATTAAAGATTTAATATAAGCAAAAAGAGATTTCTATATGAAATCTCTTTTTTATTTATGTATAATTGATAAAAATTACAACACATAACAAAATAAAATTACCCACGGGAAGAACATGAAAACTTTTTTAGGAATTTGTCTATTGTTTGCAACAACTTTATTAATAGGCTGTTCAACAACAAAAACAAATACAGACTACTTTGTTAAACAAGTATCTGAACTTCAAGCTATCAACAATATGAACATAGGCGGCAAAATCGCACTACTACAAAAAAATAGCAAGCTAAGTAGCTATTTAAACATCGAAATAAATAAAGATAATTTTGTATTTTATTTAACAAGCCTTACAGGTGATACCATCTTTAAGCTAACTCAAGAAAATGATATCGCAACCTTAGTTGATAGCAACGGCATGGTTCATGAGCATAATAATACCGATGCATTAGTAGAAGGCATTACAGGAATAAATATTCCATGTAAAGAATTAAAGAACATTTTACTAGGTGAACCTAATGGCTATAACCATAACAGAAATGAAGATGGAAGCTTAAAAGATATTACATTAGACAAATATAAAATCGAATATAAAAGATATCAAACAATCAACAAATACATCGTTCCAAAGCTTATTACAATTACTGGTAATGACATAATTATAAGGATCAACATTAACAAATGGGAACTATAACATTGTGGCCATCTCCTGCAAAAATCAATTTATTTTTGCATATCAATGGAAAAAGAGAAGACGGTTATCATGAATTGCAAACATTGTTTGCAATCCTTGATAAAGGTGATTCTTTAAGCTTTAAAGAATTAGAAACTAATGAAATTATAATCAAGCCTGATTTTGATTTTCCTCAGGAGAAGAACATAGTATATAAAGCTGTACAAGCTCTTAGAGAATATACCAATGTTATCAAAGGCATTGAGATTACCATTAATAAAAATATCCCAATGGGAGGTGGACTAGGAGGAGGTTCTTCCAATGCTGCTACAGCATTAGTAGCTCTAAACAGCATTTGGAAGCTAAACATTAATGAAGATAAACTATGTGAAATAGGCAAAAAGCTTGGAGCAGATGTTCCTGTATTTATAAAAGGAAGAAGTGCCTTTGCAGAAGGCGTTGGAGAAAAACTAACCCCATTCGAAATCGAAGAGTCATATTATCTAGTTGTTACTCCTAAAAACACTAATGTATCTACAAAGGAGATTTTCACCCACCCTAATCTCCCAAGAAATACACCAAAATTTAGCATTGATGAAATAAATAGTGTAAAATTAAAGAATGACTGTGAAGAATTGGTGAAAAATAATTATCCAATTGTTGCCAAAACACTGTTATGGTTGTTAAAATACGCACCATCAAGAATGACTGGAACAGGAGCTTCCTGTTTTGCAAAATTCGATAGCAAAGAAGTTGCAGTTAATGCATTAAACTCAATGCCTAACGAGCTTCAAGGTTTTGTTGCAAAAGCTTGTAATTATTCACCTTTACTCACTTTTGTACAACAATTTAAAGACAGTGCTTGCACTAAATAAGTCCTTTAGAGATTAGAATCATGGCAGATATGAAAATTTTCGCAGGTAACGGTACTCCAGAACTTGCTCAAAAAATCGCAGATAGATTATTTACTAAATTAGGTAACGCAAAAGTAGCTAGCTTCAGTGATGGCGAAATATGTGTAGAAATCAACGAAAACGTTCGTGGTTCAGACGTATTTATCATCCAATCAACTTGTGCTCCTACAAACGATAACTTAATGGAATTAATCGTTATGATCGATGCTATGCGCAGAGCATCAGCTGAAAGAATCACAGCTGTAATTCCATACTTTGGTTATGCAAGACAAGATCGTCGTCTACGTTCAGCTCGTGTACCTATTAGTGCTAAAGTATGTGCTAAATTATTAGAAAGCGTAGGCGTTGACAGAGTATTAACTGTAGACTTACACGCAGAACAAATTCAAGGTTTCTTCGATGTTCCTGTAGACAACTGTTTTGGTAGCCCAATCCTAGTTGACGACATCAACAATCATGATTTTGATAATTTAGTTGTAGTTTCTCCGGACATCGGTGGCGTTGTACGTGCTCGTGCAATTGCTAAGTTATTAGGCGAAGAAACAAATATCGCTATTATCGACAAGCGTCGTCCACGTCCAAACGTATCAGAAGTTATGCACTTAATCGGTGACGTTGAAGGTCGTGACTGCATCATTGTTGACGACATGATCGATACTGGTGGTACATTATGTAAGGCTGCTGATGCATTAAAGGCTCGTGGTGCTAAGAGAGTATTCGCTTACGCAACTCACCCAGTATTATCTGGTTCAGCATTAAAGAACATCTCTGAATCTTCAATCGATGAAATCGTTGTAACAGATTCTATCCCATTATCAGAAGAAATGAAGAAGACTGGTAAGGTTAGAGTGTTATCATTATCGTTCATGCTTGCTGAAGCTATTAGACGTATTTCTAACGAAGAATCTATTTCAGCTATGTTTAATGCATAACTAATAATCTAAGGACTATGAATATTACTAGAGAATTTATTCTCTAGTAATAAAACAACAAAGGCAGTATTTACTGCCTTTGTTTTTTTCTATTTATGTCTAAATAAATGGCAAAGACTTTTGCTTAAGTTTGCTTTTCTTACTCACTCACACTTATTGGTCTTTTAACATATCTAATAGTTTGCCGTGAATACCATTAAATCCGCCATTGCTCATTACCAAGATAACATCATTTTTCTTAGCATCCTTAATAATCGAAATTAACATCTGCTCAAAATCTTCACATACGTTAAAATTAACATCTGCTAACTCACTTGTATTCCATTTTAATGTTGATGGAGCATACATATATACAATATCAGCACTAACCATTGAATCCTTTAATAGTTCATGATTAACACCTAGCTTCATTGTATTAGAACGAGGTTCAAACACTGCAATAATACGTCTATTTCCAACTTTATTACGAAGCCCTTCTAAGGTTGTTTTTATCGCTGTAGGATGATGTGCAAAATCATCATATACATCGATATCATTAACAGTTCCTTTTAACTCCATACGACGTTTTGGCATTGTAAATGATGTTAAAGCATCTATGGCTATAGCGTAATCAACTCCAATATAATTTGCTGCTGCTATTGCCATCAAGGCATTCTTAACGTTATGCAATCCAATTGAAGACCAAGAAACAACTCCTAAATCATTATTATTTGCATCTAACACCTTAAACTCTGAACCATCATCCTTTATTAGTTCATAATTAAGTTCTCCGCCTTTTCCAATTTTTTTAAGAGTGCTCCAACATCCCTTTTCAATTACATCTTCAAGATTCTTATCATCTGTTGGAATTAATACTTCTCCCTTGCTTGGAACAATACGAACTAGATGATGAAATTGTTTTTTTATAGCATCAATATTCTCAAATATATCTGCATGGTCATATTCTAGGTTGTTTAATATTTGTACAAATGGTCTGTAATGAACAAACTTAGAACGTTTATCAAAAAAAGCACAATCATATTCATCTGATTCTATAACAAAGTACTTAGAGTCTGTTATTCTTGCAGAAACATTAAAGTTACCTGTTACACCTCCTATTAAAAAAGATGGATTTAAATTAGCTTTTTCTAATATCCAAGCAACCATTGCTGATGTAGAAGTCTTCCCATGTGTACCGGCAACGCCAATTACCTTACGTGTATTTAATACATATCTTTCCAACCATTCAGGACCAGACATAAACGGTAAGTCATTATCAAGCATATATTCAACACAAGGGTTTCCACGACTCATTGCATTTCCAACGATAATCAAATCTTGACCTTGATTTAATTGTTCTTCGTTATAATTATTAATAATCTCAATACCATTATCAAGTAACATCGTACTCATTGGTGGATACACATTAAAGTCAGAGCCTGTAACCTTATGTCCTAAATTTTTTGCGATTAAGGCAATACCTCCCATAAATGTTCCACATATGCCTAAGATATGAATGTGCATGATTTCTCCTTTGTTCCCGAGCAATACCTCAAAATTGATATTACTAAAATAATACAAATGATGATTATAGACTTAATTAAGACTCTATTTAAGAATTTATTAAAATATCTTTTAATACATCACAATTTAGTATATGTATTTAGTAATGATATAAAAAAATCTGCACATTTATAAATGCACAGATTCTTCTAATCTTAATTTAGTTTGTTGAATAGATTATACTTATTTGCAAATTAAGTACTCTTGCATTGCTCTACTGTAACGAGACTTAAAGCCATTTCCATCCTTTACAATAGTGTAGATTGCAATACCATTCTCATTTGCATACTTTAATGCTTTATCCGCTCCCCAAACTAACAAACCTGTATCTAAAGCATCTGTCCATAACGCTGTTGGACCAATAACTGTTACAGATACAGTGTCATGATCAATTGGTTCACCCTTGAATGGGTCAATTGCGTGACTCTTTCTCTTGCCATTAGATTCAATAAAGTTTCTGTAACTACCAGCTGTTGATATAGCCTTACCCTTTGTACATACAGGAACTTCAATACTCTCACCTACACGCTGTTCATTTGCAGGATCTTCAATAGCAATAACCCAATCCGTTCCTCTTGCATTAGAACCACGAGTTCTGATCGCACCAGCAATAGCAACCATATAGTTCTTGATGCCCTTCTTATCTAATAACTGAGATAACTTATCAGCACCAAAACCTTCACCAACAGTTGCTAAATCAATAAATACATCTGGATGATCTTTCTTTAAAAAGTACTTACCATAAGAATAGGTAACATGTATCTTATCAGCTCCTACATACTTTTTAGCTTCATTGATTTCTTCAGGAGTCGGTTCTTTCTTTGCTAAATCCTTATTATTACCAAATCCCCATAAATTAACTAAAGGACCAACGGTAACATCCATTACACCTTCAACATCATAACCAACGTTAATACTTGTTGAAATAATATCTGCCATATCCTTAGTAATTTCAAAAGGTTCTGTTGACTTTGAGTCATTGAACTTTGATAAAATACTGCTCTTATCAAAGATTGAGATTTCCTTATTAATTACACCAAGAATTTGCTCTGCATCGTTTTTTAACTGGTCTTGTCCACCTGGATAATCACCTACAACTGTTATTGTGTAGAATGTCCCCATAGTCTTGCCACCAACTTTTATTACATTTTTTGGAGCAGACTCAAATTGACAGCCACTTAAAGCAACAGCCAAAGACAAAACACCAATTTTTAAGAAACTTGAAAAAGTTAAATTCATAAATTTAAACCTATTATATTTTTAAAATTAAACTATATGACATACTAAGAATTAGAATAATCAGATTTATCTTCTTCCTTCTTACCATGAAATTCTTCGATTGGTTGTCCTGTTAATTGTTTAAACTTATTTTTGATTCTTCTTTTTACGCAAGGGGTTTCACAAGAACAAACTCGTTCTACTCCTACATTATTCAATCCCCCACAAGAGCCATTAATCATCTTTTTTTGGATAATATATCCAATTGAACAGAATAAGAAAAATAACAAAAAGAAGGATAAGACATATATAAAAAGCATATAATTCCCCTCGATAAACAAATCAATATTTTATCACATTTTGTTAACTTGAAATACAAAAAATAATAATTGGCAATTGCTTTATAATATTTAATTGAAAAATAGTGATATTTGAATGCGATATAGTTTTCTTTTTGGTAAAATATCACAAATTTTTTAATCATTAAACAAAGGTGTTTTTCATGCGTAGCAGTAAATTTTTATTATCAACACTAAAAGAAACTCCTGCAGAAGCTTCAGTTGTAAGTCACCAACTTATGTTAAGAGCTGGTTTAATCAGACAGTTAGCGTCTGGTTTATATACTTGGTTACCTACAGGCCAAAGAGTTTTAAACAAAGTAGAAAAAATTATTCGCGAAGAAATGGACAAATCTGGAGCTTTAGAAATCAATATGCCAGTTGTTCAACCTGCTGAATTATGGCAAGAATCAGGTCGATGGGAACATTATGGTCCTGAATTATGCAGATTTAAAGACAGAAAAGAAAACAACTTTGTTCTAGGTCCAACTCATGAAGAAGTGGTTACATACTTAGCACGCTATGAAATTAAAAGCTATAAACAATTACCTATGAATTTATATCAAATTCAGACTAAATTCAGAGACGAAGTAAGACCACGTTTTGGGGTTATGCGCGGCCGTGAATTTATCATGAAAGATAGCTATTCTTTTCACTTAAATAAAGAAGATTTACGTAAGACATATAATGTAATGTATGACACATATACAACAATCTTCAATAGATTAGGTCTTGATTTTAGACCAGTAGAAGCTGATACAGGTTCAATTGGTGGTAGTCATTCACATGAATTCCAAGTATTAGCAGACGCAGGCGAAGATATCATCGCATTTTCAACTGAATCTCAATATGCTGCAAACATTGAAATGGCTGAAGCTTTAGCTCCAACAGAAGCAAGAAAAGCACCAACTAAGGATATTGAAAAAATTGCAACACCTGGTGTTGAATCAGTAGCAGATGTTGCTAAAGCATTAAACATCAAGGAAAGTGATGTAGTTAAGTCATTAGTTGTACACGCTCTAGATAAAGATGGTAACCAAACATTAGCTTTATTAGTATTACGTGGCGACCACGAATTAAATGAAGTTAAGGCAGAAAAAATTGAAGGTATCGTAAAACCACTAACAATGGCAACTGATACTGAAATTAAAGAATTTACAAATGCTATGCCTGGTTCTTTAGGTCCAAAGGATTTCAAGGGCCGCATTATTGTTGACAGAACAGCTGCAGTTATGAGCGACTTCTACTGTGGTGCTAACGAAACAGGGTTCCATTTAGGTGGTGTAAACTGGGATAGAGATGTTACTGAATACGAAGTTCAAGATATTAGATGTGTAGTAGAAGGTGACCCAAGTCCAGATGGTAAGGGAACAATTGTTCTTAAGCACGGTATCGAAGTAGGTCAAGTATTCGAATTAGGAACTAAGTACTCACAAGCAATGAATTGTGTTATTCTAGATGAAAATGGCAAGAACATACCAATGGAAATGGGATGTTACGGTATCGGTGTAACACGTGTTATCGCTGCTGCTATTGAACAAAACCACGACGAAAAAGGTATTTTATGGCCTAAGTCTATGGCTCCATTTGAAATTGCGATTATCCCAATCAATTACCAGAAGAGCGAAGCTGTATGCAAAGAAGCTGACATGTTATACGAACAATTAACAGCTGAAGGCTATGAAGTTATCCTTGATGACCGTAAAGAAAGACCAGGTGTTATGTTCGCAGATATGGAATTAATTGGTGTTCCACATATTATCATCATCGGTGAAAAAGCTTTAGCTGAAGGTATGGTTGAATATGAAAACCGTGCTACATTAGAAAAGACTAAACTACCATTAGCAGATGCTTTAGCTCAAATTAAAAAGATGTTAAGCGAATAAGCATTAATAAAATGTAACAAATTTATAAAAACTCCTAGAAGAGTAAAATTCTTCTAGGAGTTTTTATTACATTGTTTCTTACTAATCAACAAAACTGTGCCTAACTTCCATGAATTTTTTAAGTATTAAAAGTAATATATAAGTATAAGTACTAATTAAAGATGCTTCATATTCTTGAATTTGTATTACTAAAGGTATTTAACAACTAGGACAATGTATGAATAAGTATAGTTCTATTATTATAGCAATATGTCTTTCAATGTTAACTCTTGGCTGTGGACGTGAAATTATAACTGCTGAAGATTTAGCAATTGACTATAAAAGATATAGTCCTGAAAAGATAGATACTTTGTCTGTAGTTGATATCAAAGCCAATCCTGATCTCATAGGCATTGACGTAACCCTCAAGCTTATCCCTGACGCAAACGAGAAAAGTATAAAGAACATCTATCAAAAGACATTTGACAACTTAATAAGGTCTCATTTATGTAAGAAAAATAGCATCATCTACCCATATAACAAATTTATAAACAAGAATCATTACGTAAATTACATTCTTCTAGATAGTAATAACTCACAATTTCACTTATTAAAAGCTACTCTTTCAATCTGTGAAGGGGTTACAGAAAAAAAAGCGTTTGATTTTATCACTGAAGAGAAAAAGCAAAAAGAACAAGGTTTTTATGATGAAAAATTCTTAAAAAGGGTTTATCTTCCAAAAATGAAAGCCAACCTTCCCAAAAAAATTACAAACGAAATTGAAATGTATGATGTAATTATAGGCCCTGGCTCAAAACTTAGCCTTATCACAAAATACACTCCTCAAAATGAAAACGAAGATTATGCAGATTCTATTGAAAAAGCTAATATGATTTTACAAAAAATGTATTATGCTGCATGCGCAAATACTAACACAAGACATCTTTTATCAATGATTGATAAAACTACATGGATTGCGACGTATAAAGACCAAAATAACAAAGTACTTACATCAATTGTGGCAAGCAAAACTTGTCAATAAAATATGCATATGATTTTTTATTTATTCTTGCTATACTGATTATAAAATTTTTTATATTAGGTTTAGTAATATGTTAAAAAATAAGTATATTTTATCATTTCTATTTATAGTAGCGAGTTTTGCAAATAACGTTTATGCAATAGAGTTACCTTCTAATCTAAACGAAAATCAAAAAAAACAAATTGAACAAAAATTAGAACAACAAAGTAGCAAATCAACTAATAAAGCAGAAGGTATCGTACCTGAAGGCTGTAATTTAACTAGCTATACCCTAGATGGAACACACTTCTTATTCAAATGCAATAATACTGACGTTGTATCTATAATCATGTTTCCGCAAAATCAAGGAGCAGAAGCTCAAGTAAATAGTACGATCGAAAAACTAGAAAAAATTGCAAATTGTAAAACCGAAGAAGTTCCTTCATCAATTGGGAAACATTTAAAATGTATGGAAAAAGACGGAATGTACCATACTTTCTTATCAGCACACAAAACTGGTTTAATTACTAGTATTACAACTTCTGAGCAATTTACAGATATAGACAAGCTTGCTAATATCCAAAACTTTAGCTTAGTTGTTTATTTCTTTATAAGAAACATAGCAAAAGATAATGCCCAAATTGATTATCTAAATGAATTATTAGGAAAATCTAGAGGAGTTGAAACTGTTCAAGATCTTTACAGATTCAACCAATAAAAGATAATTATTTTACATTTTGATTAAATAGTTATAAATCAAATCAAAATAGATTACATATTTATATTATGTAATCTATTTTTGTAAATACGATAATTGTTACTAATACTCTTCAATTCTAAGAATTCTCTTATTCCCCATATTCACTCTATATAACACATTACCAATAGAAGACGCTTCATCAAATAAGTGTTCTAAATGATAAGATTTATAGTATGGATCAGAGCTATTTTTACATGCAGGGTAATCTTGAGTGCTTGTACAATAAATTTTCTTAATTGTATTATCATTAGTGTCAACACCTAAAGACAAAGTAGTATTAGATTTATAGTTATCAACAATATTTGTTTTTGTAGTTAGACCTAAATATAACAACCCGCCCTTAAATACTTTTTGATTAGCACAATCTGTATTATCCTTCTTAGAACATATTTCTATTTGAGTATTACGACCATTGCCATCATTTAATGCAAGCTTATAAGTATTTAAGTCTGTTGGTGTATTTTGAATACCTATTACTCCGTTAACTAATATATCCGAATAAATAAAATCATGATCACTTCTTATATTCAAATTAGTACAATAATCATTTATTGTCTGCCAACTATAATTATCCTCTAACTTATTTCCTGAGCTATGATTTGAAGATTGAACGTAGCGCTGAATTTCAATAGGAACATATACTGTTGTATTGACATTGTTAGAAAACAATCTAGTAGCAGTATCATGTATTTTTATGCGTCCATTATAAAATGTTGTATAAACCTTTGTTTGCAATAAATTATTATCATCCAAATAAGTTCTATCTAATACTGACAAGTGGTCATAAAAGTTATTTACATTATCCTTTACACTATAATCTGTTCTTACATTGTTTGTCTTTGTTGTATCAACAACTACATAATTTATATCATTAGAGTCTGTAGTTGGTAATAAAGAAGGATTTGGATCATCAAATTGCTTGGTCTGAACTAAATAATTGCATTCCTTTTTGTTTGTATTATTATTTGCAATACATGCATTAACTTCTGCGTAATAAGCAAGATATACATCTGTTGGTAATTTATTTCTATTACGATCCTCAACATTTACAAGACTATAAAAAGATACACCTTTACCATTCGTATACTCACCAAATCCCATATGAATAAAATTATAATTTGAACCATTTTGGTATACATCGTTATACACAAAAGGATTTTTTTCTAAAAAATATTTTCCGCCAACGGTGCTACTAATAGGATGAATACCTACATAGTTTATTTGGGTCGGACTAAAAAAATCATTTGTGAAATTGTATGTAAAATCATCTGATTCATTAGCCCCTGTAAAATATCCCATCACATAAAATGGTTGATTAAAATAAATAGGACACGATTCTTTTATATCCTCATCTTCAATGCCAAGATTGTATAAATAATCACTATTAGAATTATTTATCCTATCAAAAATATAATTAACATTGTACTTAGAAACTATATCAACTAGAAACTTCTTCTTTACATTAAAATAATCAACTAATACACTATTTGACACCTTTAAATGATTTGGAACAACAGAGATAATTGGGCTGAAAACCTTACTATTTTTACCATTAATATTCAACGCTGATGCATGTTCTAAGAATGTTATCCATCCTGTGTTTTCAAAGCGTACTGTTTGTGAACTAATATTACTATCCGAGAAACCTATTTTCACGCCATCCTCAAAAGTTCCACTAGAGTTCTTTGCAGAAATGCTTATTATATTATTCTCATAATTGTAATATTCTAAATTGTCACTTGTCATGTCTTTTGGTACTAAAGATTTAAACTCTTTAATAACTCCATTTTGAGTATAGTGTTCAACAATTTCAAACTTAGGGTTATTCTGACATAAATTCTTTAAGGTACTATATTTATCATTTACCTTATTCAAACAAGTAGCCTCACTTTCACCCTCTATACAACCAACAGCATATTGTTTTAAAGTATATTCCTTTCCTGCTTTAACAATATACTTTCCATTACTCTTATCTGTTAGAGTTAAATCATTATCTGTATCGCTCATACTCTTTTCTATATCAATACACATAACAAGAGGATATGATTTATAATTATTTTTAACATTTGGGGCAGATAATGATGGTGGTATGCCTCCATCAAAACCTGCATTTATTTTTAATTGTTCATATTTATCAGTGTTTACTTGAATAGCTGCACTTGCAAACATTAATCCATATTCACCATTTATCAATGACAAAATAGTCATATCAAAAACAAGATTATTATTTGAGTTGTAATATATTAAATTAGACGGCACTTCAATTTGTTTCGTTAAACCACCGTTAAAGATATGCTCAGTTGAACCTATTTTTATAACAGAATATGTATTATCTCTATTTTCAAATGTAGCCACTAATTTAAAAAAATCATTAGGTAATGAAGCTGTAGTTTTATATGCTCTCTGATATGCCGTTTGGTATGCGTTTTTAAATTTATTACTATCTTCGACCTCAACCGAAACTTTAGAGTTTAGTGGAACTATAAACTGTAAGCCAGAAGCAAAAACTTTATTGCTTATACAATAGATAAACATAAATCCTATAATAAAAAGAACAGAAACAAAAAATTTTCTAATACTTCTGCTTATATAATATGAACTATTTAAAGAAACGCCATTAGTACAATCCATAAAAACACCACTTCAAACATACCTAATAAAATTTTAGAATAATAGATAGATTTTTTCTATTTATTATCATTTTAAAAAATACAATATATTAGCTTGTTCATATTTTAATTATTTTACAAAATAGAAAACGGCACACATATTAGTATGCCGTTTTGGATTTAGTTCAGTGAGTTTAGTTTTTAAAATTTTAAATTATTACGAGTTCTCCTTCTATCGCTCCAGCTTCGTCTAATGCTTCAAGCACGCTCATTAAATCACCAGGAGCCATCCCTACCTCATTTATTCCTTTTACTAATTCATCTAAAGTAGTACCTGTATCAAGCTTAAACATTTTTGATTGTTTCTCTTCAATTTTTATTTGAGAATCATTAACTACTTCAGTTTCTCCATAACTAAACGGCTCCGGTTGAGATACACCAACTTTTTCTTTTATGCTTACTGTTAAACCACCGTGAGTAATAGCAACTGGTCTAAGTTTTACATTCTTACCAATTACAATTGTACCAGTTCGTGAATTTACAATAATCTTTGCATGTTCTTCACCTTGTTCTACTTCAAGATTTTCAATTTGAGCTAAGTATGCAACTCTTTCACTAGGTTCTCTAGGAGCTTGTATCTTGATTGAAACACTGTCTAATGCTTCAGCTACATTATCCCCATATATCTCATTTATAGTAGCAGATAATCTCTTAGCTGTAGTAAAATCTGCTCTCTTTAAATTAAGAGTAATAGTGTCACCAATATTAAATGATGTTAAAACTTCACGTTCAACAATTGCACCATTCGAAATACGACCAACAGTTGGAGTATTAACAACTACCTTTGAACCATCTGCCCCTTCAACACCTAAACCTGAAACAACTAATGAACCTTGAGCAATAGCATAAATATTACCATCAACTCCCTTTAAAAAGGTTTGTAATAAAGTACCACCTCTTAAGCTCTTTGCTTCACCGATTGCTGACACTGTAACGTCAATTGTTTGACCAGGTTTTACAAAAGGAGGCAATTCAGCATGAACTACTACAGGTGCAACGTCTTTTATTTTTGGCTTAACATTATCAGGAACCTTTATTCCAAAGTTATTCAACATTGTTCTAAAGCTTTGTTCTGTAAAGGTATTATTCTTTTCACCTGTCCCAGGTAAACCAACTACTAACCCATAACCTATCAACTGATTAGATCTTACACCTTGAACATTTGCAATATCCTTTACTCTTGCAGCATTTGCCGGAGTATTTAAGGATACAGCACATATAAACGCTAAAGCTATATAAGCTAATATCTTGTTAAACATACTATCCTCACTTGTCAATTTAATGACCAAAACTAAACTTATAATCTTTAATACAAGTTCTATGCCAAAAGTAATGTTTTGGATTTTTAAATTAGTTAACAAGAAATTTAATGTAATCTATATCAAGTTATTAACACTAATATCATTGTTTACAACAACCACTCTAATTATCGGAACCAATTTTTTCATTATTTATGTTTTCAATAAAAAAAATCCATTAAGCTTTACTTAATGGATGAAAATAGATTATATAGATTTGTATCTTGTTAGAATGGCATCCACTTACTGTTGAAGAACTTAGTTAACCATCCCTTTTCAGTACTGTTAGCAAAATCACCAGTACCACCATATTGTATTCTTGCATTTGCAATCTTTTGAGATGAAACTGTATTATCAGCGTTAACATCCTCTGATCTTACAATACCTGTGATTCTAATATATTCACTTCCATTTGTAAGCATTAACCACTTTTCACCTCTTACTACTAAACCACCATTTGATAAAACCTTAACAACGCTTACTGAAATGTTACCCTTTAAGCTGTTACTCTGTGATGCTTTAGCACTACCTTCAAACTCTGATTCTGAACCCATGCTTGCATTTAATTCACGACCTGCAATCTTAAATGCTTTATCACCTAAACTTAAACCAGTTAAAGAAGCCATGTTAGATTTAGAGTTTTCATTACTTGCATCCTTCTTAGCAGAAGTAGATTCATTTAACTCAACACTGATAATATCTCCAACTCTATGAGCCTTGATATCTGTATATAAGCTATTAACTCTAGCATTTGTGAAAATAGAACCATCAGGAAGAACTGATGCAATCTCTTCTTCAGGTAAAGCTGGTGCATATTCTGGGTCATTAGGTGCAGGTTCTTGAATAACCATACAACCTGTTCCAACAAACATCCAACCAAGACCTAATAAAGCTAAAACTACCTTGTTCATACTTTCTCTCCAAATAAGGATTAACCTTATATCTCCAAATCTTTTATCTTAATTATTTATACTATAAACGTTGTGATAAAGTTCCTAACATTTCATCTACTGTTGATAATACCTTTGAGTTCATTTCATAAACACGTTGTGCTGAAATTAAATTTACTAACTCTTCAGTAACGTTTACATTTGAAACTTCTAAGCAACCTTGCTTAACTTGACCTACACCATCAGCACCACCGATACCTTGAATAGGAGCACCTGACGCTTGAGTTTCACCAAATAGATTTTCGCCTAATGGCTCTAAACCTACTTCGTTAATAAATGTAGTTACAGTAATTTGACCTAATACTTGAGCTTCTGCTTGATCACTTGTTTTAATACTTACTGTACCATCTGTACCAATTGATACTGCTTGAGCATTCTCAGGAATTTGAATTTCTGGAAGTAAAGGATAACCATTACCAGTTGTTACAATAGTACCTTCTTCATTTAATGTAAATTGACCATTACGAGTGTAACAAGTTGAACCATCAGGTAATTGCACTTCAAAGAAACCTTTCCCACTAATCATTAAATCAAATGAATTTCCTGTTGTTTCTACATCTCCTTGAGCAAATTGCTTTTGAGTTGCTACAACCTTTGCACCAGCACCAAGCATTAATCCTGATGGAACTGTAGTATCAGCAGAAGCTCTTCCACCTGGCTGATTAACATTCTGGTATAGAAGATCTTCGAACACCGCTCTACTCTTCTTATAACCAACTGTTGAAGCATTCGCTAAATTATTTGATGTAACTGAGATATTTGTTTGTTGAGCATCTAAACCGCTCTTACTAATCCATAATGCTGGGAACATAATACACCTCTATATAACCTAAAATTTTTCTATAATCTATTTAATGTTTACTGTCATTACTGCATACGTAATAACATAGTTTGACTTTCATCCATTTCTTTTGCTGTTTCCATCATTTTCATATGCATGTCAAACTGTCTTTGTAATCTAATTAGGTTAGTCATTTCACCAACCACGTTAACATTACTGTTTTCTAAAGCACCACTCTTTAATTGAACAAATTCATTAATACCTGGATCTAAATATCTGCCGGTTAATTTGTCCTTATTTCTAAATAATCCATCGGTACCCTTTTCAACATTTTCTCTTGGAATTGTAACCAATTTAATTTGGCCAAATTCTTCTACTACATTTGCTTCAGCTCCCTCTGGGGTACCGCTAATAACACCATCAGCGTTAATAGATACAGCACGTAGTGGAATTGGTAACACAATTTCTGCACCGTTTTGGTCAAGAACAGCTTGACCTCTATCAGTTCTTAAAATCCCGTCAACATCAATATTTAAACTGCCGTTTCTTGTATAAGCCTCATTACCGTTAGAATCAGTTACAGCTATATAACCCTCTCCGTTTACAGCAATATCTAAATCTCTACCAGTAGTAGTTAAAGCACCGGCCTCTAAGTTATATCCTGGTCGTTCAGTCATAGAAAATACTCTACTTCTATGACCATCACCTAACACTTCCATCGCACGAGCTTGTTCAAGATCTGCTTTAAAACCAGTTGTTGAAGCGTTTGCTAAGTTATTTCCATGAATAGCTATGCCATGAAAATTTTCTTTAGCTCCACTCATCGCAATATAAAGCATCTTGTCCATGATAATCACCTATATGTTAAATTCTGATATCATAGATACTGCAACTTTGATGCCAACTTATAAAAAGCAATAAAAATAAGGCTTTAAAAAAGACTTGCCAATTAATTGGCAATTTTTTGTACAAAGAAAAGACAAAAATCTGTAAAAATTTGCCAAAAAAAAGACACCTTGTTTAAGGAGAGGTTGACAAGATGTCTTTTTAAGAAGATTTAATTAACTATTATCTAATATTCAAGATACTATCCATTACAGTGTTAGATATATCTAACGCTCTTGAGTTAGCTTGATAGTTTCTTTGAGCTGTAATCAAATCTACTAACATTGAAGCTAAATCTACGTTTGACAATTCTAAAGCTGATGATTGAACAGCACCTGCAGTACCTACACCAGGTTGAGATGGAACAGCTTGACCTGAGTCTAATGATGCTCTCCAACAAGTATCACCAATCTTTGTTAAACCCTGTTGGTTAGGGAATGTAGCCATTGCCACCATACCTAATGTTAAAGATGTACCATTTGAGTATGTAGCACTTACTACACCTGTTTCAGCAATTTCAACACTTGTTAACTGACCAACTGTTGAACCGTCTTGCTTTAATGCATCAACAGAGAATGATGTGCCACCGAACATATGTAATTCATCGAAAGCAAATTCAATTACTTGTGTTTGATTACAACCTGCTGGAAGAACCCCTGCACGAGTTTCATCATCTACAGTTGCCTTTTGACCTAACTCAATAGTCTTAATTTGAGCAGGAATAAGACCTGTTTGAACATTTGTATTAGGATCTTTTTTAACATTACCATCACTATCAAATACAATAGTTGCACAATCTAATTTTTGACCATCCAAACTTGAAGAAGGACCAAACTCTACTTCTGTACCATCATTTATATCTACTGGCTTATCATCGATAAAGATAAACATACGCCATGTGTTAGCACCAGCTGTGTTTGATTCAGGTGTATTTTCACAATTTATATCCTTTAAGAAATAATATGTAGCTGTATGAGAATCACCTAAAGAGTCGTAGATCTTTACAGATGTAGAAGCTGCATAAGTTTTTGAGTCCTTAGGGTCAAATGCTTTCGGATCCATATATTCAGAATTAGAACTTAAAGTCATACTTGCTTCAACAATAGTTGTTTCTTCTGGTGAACCAGCACTATCAGGAATCTTTAATGCACGAGTTGAATCTAAACTTATTGACTTAACTGTACCGTCATTATTAACATCATATACTTGGAGGTACTCACCATTAGAGTTCGTAACATAACCTTGGTCGTTACATTGGAACGCACCTGCTCTTGTATAAGTACGATCTAAAGATCCATTTTCTGGAGATAACACGAAGAAACCATCACCCTTAATAGCAAGGTCTAAAGTGTTATGTGTTGTATCAATTGTACCTTGTGAAAATTGTTGAGTAACTGCTGCTGTTTGCACACCGTTACCAACTAATGTACGTGTATCAGTATAAACAGAACTTGCATACACATCAGAAAATTCTGCACGAGATGATTTAAAACCAATTGTATTAACGTTTGCAATGTTATTAGATGTTACATCCAAATCTTTTTGTGCGGCATTAATACCACTAACTGAAATACTAAATGACATACGAACTCTCCTCTCGACGTCTCTATTTATTCAATAAATTGTTTTAAAATATTATTTAGTTATAAAACAATATTTAAAATTCTACCTGATTTAAATATAGCAATTGGTATGCCAACATATTATTAAAAATCCATAAAATTCTATAAACACTTATTTTTCAAGCGTTTCACTAGACCTTATGTTAAATAATTCTTCTACTTTATTGACTTAGTTCATATTTTTGCTAGTATCATTAGACATCATTACATTTAAATTAAACGTCAAGAATTGCCAATCAGTCAAAATATCGGCAAGATTTTTACAAATAAAAAAATATTGCCATATTAATTTTGACAACAGGACATTAAACAAAAAAGGCGATACACATCTATGTATCGCCAAACCTGGATAAAACTATAAGTCATAAAGACTTCAATAAGTGAATACAATAAATTAAAAGCTTAAAATACAATGTTTGTTGTTTGTCATACACCTCCTTATTATTGTTGGATAATACTATCTTATAGTTATAATAAAATTCTTAAAATATTAAAAATATCATCTCTTATTGTTGGTTTCACAGCCAATATTTTGAATGTTGTTTTAGATTTTGCTTCATACAAAATACCATCTGCTACTATACTATATTGTTATAAAGTCATTTTTATTATTAATTCTTTTTATCTTTTATATTAGTTTTTATCTATAAGTCTATTTTTGTTCCCTAAGCCGTCCATACTAAAGACTTCTTCCAAAGAACATGCACATTATAATTAAACCAAATGTGACACATTTCACTATTTTTTCTAATAAATGGTCATTAAAACAAATATATATTCATTATTTATACAATTTGTACATAAAACAAACAAGCTATCCCCGGCAACGAAGATAGCTTTTATATTTTCTAAATTGAGGTAAGAAAATATATGTTTGTGAGTTCTTTTTAACCTTATTGACCTAATAGACTTAATGCCATTTGAGGTCTTTGGTTAGCTTGACTCAAAATTGATTGAGATGCTTGTTGAATAATATTAGTCTGTGTCATGTTAGCTGTTTCTACCGCGAAGTCTGTATCACGTATACGACTACGAGCATCGCTTACATTTTCACTAATATTCGATTGGTTTCTAATCGTAGATTCCATTCGATTTTGTACCGCACCAAGTTCCGCTCTCTTAGAGTCTACCGCTGCAATAAACATGTCGATATTTGCTAATGTTCTTTGAGCAGCTTCAGCTGTACTCACATCGAATGCTGCACCTTCATTACCATTAGCAGGATTTGCAATTAAATAACCTGTAGCTGCATTTAAAGAAGCATTATCTGCTGTAAATGAATATGCTAAATCAGCTACACTAAAACCAACTGTATCATCCGCATTATCTTTAACTTTATTTCCTAAATCACAAGAGATTGTTTGATAAGCGTCAGCACCTACTTGGAAATCAATTACACTATTTGTTAAATTAAATCCAGCCACTCCTGTTCTTAATTCAAATTCATAAACTGGTGGATTTTGAGCAGCCTTTGTTGCATCGAAACCTACAGACTTTTCTCCTGTCAAAATGTTTTCACCACCAAATGTAGTATCCTGAGAGATTCTGTCAATTTCAGCACAAAGCTGACTTACTTCTTCTTGAATAGCTATACGGTCTTTTGCTGAGTTTGTACCGTTGGCTGATTGTAATGCTAACGTACGAATGCGTTGGTACATTGTTGTCATTTCATCCATTGCACCTTCAGCTGTTTGTGCGTATGAAATAGCATCCTGAGCATTACGATTACCTTGCTCCAAACCATTAATCTGAGATGTTAAACGATTTGAAATTTGTAACCCCGCAGCATCATCCTTCGCACTATTAATACGTAAACCTGATGCTAATCTTTTATAAGACGTATCCAACGATGTTGTTGAGTTCGCCAACATTCTCTGCGCATTCTTCGAAGAGATATTTGTATTTACATATAAAGCCATAATTTACCTCAATTTATTAAAAAAACTCTCAATATCCTTTGCGAACTAACTTGGTTTAGATTTTGGTTGTTCTCTTTGTCTGTTATGTAAATACTCAAGCTCTAAGCAATAAATATTTTCTAAACCTATTAGTTCTCTTTGTCAGCTGGCAACAATTAGCCGATATTGCCAACTTCCTTCATATTCACTGTATCTCCACCCTGTAGATTTAATGTAGCGTCAGTTAAGCTATCACCTAAGGTAACACTTGATACCTTACCATATGCATACACTGGAATCGCTTGGTTCATACCATTGATTAAACCGTTAACAGAATATGTATACTTACCAGCCCCAACAATCTTTCCTTCGGAATTTGTGCCATCCCAATAAAGGTTAATATCACCATTACCATCACCTAAAGCTACAGTATTAACAACTGCACCATTTTCATCTGTGATTGTAAGAGTCATATTAGATGCACCATTACCAGCAATAACCGCAAATTGACTTGCATCTACACCATTGAAGTAACCAGAACTTGTATTTAAACGAACTTCTGTTCCAACAAAGCTTGACGCCATATACGCTTGTGATGATGTTAAGCTAGAACTTAAACCAGAAACACTTGTACCAATTTCTGATAAGCTACTTACCATACTAAGCTGAGCCATTTGCGACACCATTTGAGAATTATCCACAGGAGATGTAGGATCTTGATAAGAAAGCTCAGTAGTTAATAGTGACAAAAACTCTTCTTGCCCTAAGTAACCATTTGACTTCTTAGCCGCCTCTGCTGATGCCTGACTACTGTTTACACTACTAAGACCTATATCATCATAAATTGACATAAGTTAGCCTCCTAAAATTAAGCCTTACCTAATCTTAAAGTAGATAAAAGCATTTGTTTTGCACTTTCAGCCACTTGAACACTAGTTTGATATGACCTACTTGCACTCACCATATCCGCCATTTCTTCCACAGGATTTACATTTGGTCTATAAATATAACCATCTGAATCCGCTAATGGATGATTTGGCATATATTCCTTAATCGAATCTAACTCTGATTCTACAACTTCTTCAACTGAAACCTTTGCAGAACCAACTTCTGAATTCATCCCTAAAGCATCTTCATACATTGCGGCAAAAACTGGACGTCTTGCCTTGTATGTTGTATCTGCACTTGAAGATACACTATCAGCATTTGCTAGATTAGAAGCAGTAGTATTCAATCTTAAAGATTGAGCCGACATTGCTGATCCTGCAATATCCATAATTCCAAATAAACTCATACCCTACTCCTATTCACCAGCAATTACTTTTCTTAAACCATTTATACGCCCATTTAAAAACTCTAACGAAGTTTGATATTCTAAACTATTTTGGGTGTACGCCATTCTTTCAGTATTTATATCTACTGTATTACCGTCACCAGTATCTGGTTGGAACACATCCCTAAACTTCACTGCACTTAATAATGGATTAGAATTGCCGATATCAATATGCTTTGAATTAGTTAATGCTAAATTCGTGCCAGAATCTATTGCCGTTTGTGCTACCTTTAAAGCAGATTGGAAATCTAAGTCTTGTGCTTTATAGCCTGGAGTGTCAGCATTAGCAATATTACTTGCTAAAACTTCCGCTCTTTGTGTACGAATATTCAATGCATGTTCATGAATACCGAAAATAGAACCAAAACTCATCTTCTAACTCCAAACGTCAAATCAGTGACGATATTAATTTCAACTATTATTACTTATTCAAAAGTTGTGCCAATTTAAATAAAACAAACTTACACCCTTTATTTATCAATAGTTTACATAATTTACACAAACAAATTTTTAAACGTATTTATAAAAATTATGCAAAAATAAAATAATATTAAGAGAGAAAATGAGCAAATTTTGACAATCTAAAATATGACAATACAGACAAAAGAAAAACACAGTCGACTTTTTATATTAACTTCATAATCAAGTTGGCAAAGATCTATATGGCAATATTTATCCTCTTATATTTCGACACACAAACAGGACTCTAGGACATAGCTCTGATTATTTTTTTTAAAGTTTAAATTACAATGACAAATAAAGATTTCAAGAGAAAGTGACGTTAAATTTATATCTGTATAACAAACATATTACACCTGTATTATGCTTGTATACATTTGAAAATTAGTTAAAGAAATTTATAGCGTTTAAAAATTGTAGTTTAGCAATCAAATAAAAAAGATTACTTATCCTTCTTTCTAAACACAATACCTGGATTACATCTAAGCATTTCAAATTCAGTTATAGATGGAGGAAGATACTCTGAACTTCCTAAAAACAAATAACCACCTGGATTTAAAAGCTTAGCAAAATTTGAAATAATCTGTTGTTTTACATCTGTAGAAAAATAAATTAAAACATTTCTACAAAATACAATATCAAACTTACCTAATAAAGAGAAGCTACCTAATAAATTTTGTTGTCTAAACTGAACCATCTTACGAACGTTTTCACTTACACGTAATACTTGCGGATTATCTGGAACCTTTTCAAAGAAAACTTTCTTTCTTTCAGCACTTAGACCACGAGATAAAGCTAGACTATCATAGATACCTGTCTTACAGATATCTAACATAGTTGTAGAGATATCTGTTGCTAGAATACTTACTTTGCTTGCTGGCACACCACCAATCTTAGCAGTTTGTTCTAGTACAGACATAGCTATAGAATATGGCTCCTGACCACTTGAACTTGCAGCTGACCAAATTCTAATAGGACGACCTGTTTTTCCTAGCGTTGGTAAAATAGTCTTTGACAAATAATCAAATGGATAGTTATCTCTAAACCATAGAGTTTCATTTGTTGTCATAGCATCAACTACGGCAGCTTGTAACCCTCTATCATTAGACGTAACTGTTTTTCTTAAAAGGTCATCTAAGTTTGTACACTTATACTGAGCGACCATTGAAGATAATCTGCTTCGAACAAGATATTGCTTATTTTCTCCAAGTACAATACCGCACTGTTGCTCTAAGAATTTACAAAATAACTCATAGTTTTCTTTTGAGCACGTAGCATTTAACAAACCTTCTCCAGCCACAAACACCTTCCGATTATTTTCATGTTAGCATCGCTATTTACAAACTTTTAGTGATACTTTTCAATTATTATTATTTTATATGTTTGAAATTCCACATATAAAGCCTTAAATACAAAACTTAAGACCTTATATGCAATATAAATTATTTATTTAAAGAAATAAACCTTTATATATAAAGTTGCGACTAAACTTGCATTAATTCTTTAACAGCCTTCGCTAAATCATCAGGATTAAACTTAGCTATAAAATTATCTGCCCCAACCTTCTTTACCATTGCCTGGTTGAAAACACCACTTAATGATGTATGTAGAATAATCTTTAACTTATTTAATTTAGGTTCATTACGTAATTTAGCAGTCAATGTATAACCGTCCATTTCAGGCATTTCGATATCTGAAATCAATAAACCTATTTGGTCATAAATTGAACCTTCTTTTGACATTTCCTTTAAGATATCAAAAGCTTCTTGACCATTAGTTACTAAAACAGCTTCTAAACCTAATGTCTTCAACGCTCTTTCTACTTGTTTTCTAGCAACAGATGAGTCATCGGCAACCATTACCTTACGTTTAATATTTTCTTGACCTGATTCTTGAAGTTTTTGTTCAATATCAGCTTGAACTTCATGAACGATATCATCATTAACATCAGTTAATACTGGAGAAATTTCATCTAAAATCTTTTCTACGTCAAGAATTTCAACAAGCTTTTCATCAACTTGAGTCACTGCAGTAAGATAATTTATTTTACCCATACCTTGTGGAGGAGGTAAAATTTTACTCCAATCCATATTGATAATCTTTTCTACACCTTCAACTAAGAAACCTTGTACAGAACGATTATATTCAGCGATAATTACAAATGAGTTATCTAAATTATCAACCGCTCTACCACCAATAGCCATACTTAAATCAATAACAGAAATAGTTTGACCACGAATATGAGCAACCCCTCTTACATATCGGTGAATTTTTGGCATAACAGTTAAACGTGGGCATTGCAAAACTTCACGCACCTTAAATACGTTAATACCAAAACGCTGACTTCTTCCTGGCAAAGAGAATAATAATAGTTCCAGGCGGTTTTGTCCAACAAGCTCTGTCAACTGATTAACAGAATCTAAAATACCAGCCATAAAAAGCTCCCGTAATATTCTTGATATGCTATGCAACCTATACTTTTTTTTTTAAAATTAAACTATAATCTTATCGAAATATCGCAGTATCAAAATTGCATATAATCCCAAAATAAAATATTTGACTTAGTTTATTATTACTCTAAAAAAAATAAAAATACTTTACCTATGTACAAAAAACAGAAAATGATTAGCAAAATAAATAAGATATTATATCAATTTGTGAACTTAGTCTTAATCTCATTTTTTTTAATGAGTACAGTTTATGCTGACGATAATACAAACGAAAATATTCAGCCTTTCGATGAGGAATATGCCAATGATATTGCTCAAAGTGTATACGATTATGTAAGTGATAGTCTTGAACTTGAATCTGATGAAAAAGCTGAAATTGAAGTAAGCAAAATCTCTAATAGACTAAAACATCCTATATGCGAGGGAGAATTTCAGTACTCCGTTGCAACTAAAACACTTCGTAAAAATAATTCCATCAAGGTCGTTTGCGATAGTCAAACTACTCCTTATTTTCTATATGTAAATGTTAGAATAACAGTTATGAAACCATACGTCACTGTTATAAACGCCGTTAACAAGAATAGCGTACTCGATGTAAACAATTTAACAATAGAGTATATGGATAAAGTTCTAGATAAAGGAACCACCTTTAAAGATGTTAACGTTCTTGCAAACGTAAAAACAAAAAGAGATATTAAACCTGGATCTCCTATACACAAAAATCAAATATGTGTGATTTGTAAGGGAGACGAGATCACAATTGAACTAGCTTCTAACGGTTTAGTTCTAAAAACTAAAGGCGAAGCTCAACAAGATGGTTCATATAATGATACAATTAGGGTAAAGAACGTTAAAAGTGGAAAATTTGTAAGAGGAAGAATAATTAACAACGAAACAGTGCTTATTTCTAAATAATTTTTTTAATTTTTATGAAAATACTTATATAATCATTGTTAGTTACATATATTAAAAATTTTAAACAAAGCTTTTAAATTTTACGAGAACGCTTATTTTTAAGCATTTAGTTGAAAGTTGGTCTAGTATTTTTTTTGATAATATACGCTAAAATTTTTAACTAAAACAAAATATTAAAAAAAGTTTTAATTTTTACTAAAGTTATTCTTCTTATTGACGTTAAGTAAACAAAGGTTAAAGGTTAACACGTTTTTATAACAACTAATAAAAACTAAGGTGCAAGGTGATTCACATGTCTATTGATAATATCAAAAATAATCAAAGCGTGAATAGCTTAGCGAGCAACCGCGTTCAAAATGCATATAACAACCAAAACCAAAACCAAGTTGCAGAAACTATAAAGCAACAACAAGCACCAGCTACAATGGCAAAAGCTTCAGCAGAGACAGTTTCTGTGTCTGACGCTGCTCAAAAGCTTAATAACACTCAAGAGAAAGCGAAAACAGCATCAGGTTTTGATGAAAAAAAGGTAGCTTCAATCAAGAAAGCTATCCAAAGTGGCACTTATAGTATAGATTATGAACGTCTAGCTCAAAAGCTAGTTAAGACAGAATTAGGATTACAATCATTATTATAATTTGATTGTCTTAAGTTCAGCGCAAAGATAACATAACAGGGAGCATTGCTCCCTTGTTGTGTTTCTATTTATAGATAGAATTACTAAAGACATTTAAACACTTTATGCTTCAAAATTCATATGCTTACCACGCATAGCATTCTGATTTCCTTTCCCATCATATGTCATTGTTGAGCGATCTCTAAGCTGAACAAGTGAAGCGGCAAGTCTTCTACTAGCCGTTAGATTCAGCTCTATTAAGCGTCCATTAACATCATTCTTTTGTTGAAGGTCTGCGAGCTTTTGGGTTATAACTTTACGTTGAGTTAAAAACTCTGTTTCTAGTCGTTCCTTCTCTGAATGAAACTTTAACGCAGAGTCATTGGATTGTAATTCAAGTAGAAGATTAGACTTCTTCTCAGTTATAGCTGTTAAATCAAGAGCCTTTCTAGCCTTTAACACTTCAAATTCATCAGCAATCACAACAAAAAGCTCATCTAGAATATTCTCTTGAGCCTTTAAAATTTCTGCGATACTTCTTTCTGCCATACAATCCTCTCTTAACAACATCCTAAAATATTATATTTTTCTTATAATACACCACGCATCTCATATATGTTATATAACACCTTAGAATCCAATTCTAATTCTGTTACATAAGTATTATTAATTGGGTAGCTTCTTATTACTCTCGCTCCCTTTATAATGCCTGACGTTCTAGCCTTTAATTCATTTTTCTTTTGAACAGTATCATTTAAATCAGTATCAGCAATAAGCTGTTGACCAAACACCTGTTCGCTTAATTCTCTATAAGCATCAAGTTTTGATGCACGCATTGCTTGCAACGCCTTTTCTTCCACAGTTTTACCAGGCTGTTTTGAAATTATTGCATAACCAGTTGCTCTTAAAATAGGATAAGAACTAGGTTTCTTAGCGTTATAAGTTATTTCACTTGTAGTGGTAGCACATGAGGTTAATAAAGCAATAAAACTTGCAGATATTAAGCTACATAATAATACTTTTTTCATATCCACCTCTATCTTCTGTCGTATTGACTTTGTACGCCTACATCTCTAATCAGCATACCCTGATGAGGAGCTGTAGTTGCAGGATAAATTACAGGGTCAGAGCAGTTAACATGACACTTTTTAACATACTCACCAATATATGTACCCCTTCCAATAGCTTGAGTCCCATCAACTTTATAAGCATTGTTAGATGCAAACTTACTAGAAGTATTTACATTTGTCTTTGAATTTCCTTTTGTATATTTATTTTTAGTATTGCTTGAAGCAAGATTTGTTTTACTATTCTTAGACTCCCCCTTTTTTAGATCATTATTAACAATTTTTGATTTGCTTGTAGTACTATTTACAACATCTTGCTTTTTAGCAGCTGTTTTTGTTGCAGTTACTTGAGTAACTTTTTTAGAAGTTACATCAACCTTACTAACATTAGCATTATCAATTGAAAGATTATTGTTTGCTGTTTCTACAGTATTATAATTCTTTATATTATCAACTGTTGTTTTTGCTTTATTTTGAGTTGCTTTAGCATTATTCATCATACTTGCACAACTATTTACTCCATTACTCATTAAACGATAACATTTTGGTAAATCTGTGTATGGAATAAAAATTTCAGCAGTACCATCTACAACTGCATCCTTTATATTTACTAAACGAGCATAAATCATAACACCTGTATCATTATGACTCATTGTACCGCTTAATATTCTGCTAACTCTTGCTGTTGAGGCAAGTTTTTGCCAGTTTCTACTATAAATATAATCACCTTGAGAAGTGATTTCTAACCACCCTTTAATCTTATATTCAAGCACACTAAAGCCTTTATTATGAAGAGCTGAAACAAAATATTCTGCCAACTCACGTCCTAACCAATCGGTACTTTCTAGTGACTCAACATTTACAGGTGTCGCAATTGCCACCTTGTCTATATTCACATCTGGCTTTAATGATCCTACGACATCATCTACTAATTTATTAGCATATTTCTTTAGAATCACCGACTTATACTGTGGTTCCACTTGAGCTACTTTAGACACTTGCTTTGTATTTACTGCAGGCTTGGAATTATTTGCATTTGTAGTACTATTGCACCCAACAGCCAAAAACAATGAAGCAACTAATAAGATCATCACTTTATTAACATTTATCATTGTACACCTCTATCCTATAACCATATAATTAACTATAAGTGTTAATTTTTTGGCATTTTTTCTATTGGTATATATCTTGCAATCTCTATGCCTAAATAGAAAATTTTATTTCGGAGTGTCAAAGTTATGTTAAAGCATTTCCTAAAAAGCTTAGTATTATTCTCTTCTCTACTATTAATTAATGAAGCATTTGCAGCATGGTATGAAACTGAAGGTTCTGCAAAAATTCAAAATGGAGATGTTGTACAAGCACGAACAAAAGCAATTGAAGAAGCATTACGTCAAGCAATGCTAGAATCAGGGGCATTTGTTTCAACAAATCAAAATATGACTAATGGCATTTTGGATGACGATGAATTAACAATCGCGAGCAACAATAACTTTAACCAATACACTCTAGTATCTGAAAAAAGAGAAAAAGGATATTTAACTGTAAAGATACGTCTATATATAGACTCTGACCCAAAACAATGTATTGGTATGAACTATAAAAAAAACATCCTTCCTGTTCTTTTTACATATGCCAATAACCAACACCAAGAAACACAAACAGGCTTAAACGGATTTAACAAGTCCTTAACCTTAAAGTTCCAACAATTTTTATCAAGTACTAATGAATTAAATGTAATACCATACTATAACCAAAATCTTGGAATAGACTTAGCAAATCATAGCCATAGAAACTCAAATCACATGATGCAATCAATTGACCAATTAGCGATTAATAAGGATGCTCAATATATAGTATTTGGGGTAATTAGAGATATTAACCTTCATCCATCTACATTAAATTGGTTTAGTAAAGCAATGGGAAACAAAGAAAGAGAATTCTCTCTTGAAATCTTTGTATATGACACTATTACAAAGGAAATTCTATTCTCTAACAACTACAAAACTAAAGCACAATGGGACATAGATGAAAACAATACTAATACTGACAGTGAATATTTTTGGCAGAGTGAATATGGAGAAAATATATTAGAAAAACTAACAAGTGCAGCTAAATCTGTTTCACATACATTAGTTTGTAAAAAACCTGTAGGAAGAATTTTAAAAGTTGAAAACAATAGTCAATACCATATAAATTTGGGTAAGATTAATAACATTAAACAGGGTAATAGATTTTTAATAGAACACAGCAACAACTTTAATGATAAAAATGGAATTAGAAGATTTCAAAAGAATCAAGCAAAAACCCCTATGGTTGTAACTGATGTTTATAACAACACAGCTGTACTAAAACCTATTACACAGAGCAATGGCAATGTTCAAATAAATGACCATGCTTATATTGAATAATAATTTTATATTGCTATAATACCGAACACGTCTCCTCATAGTTAAGCTGGATATAACAAGCCCCTCCTAAGGGCTAGTCACAGGTTCGAATCCTGTTGGGGAGGCCAGTTCTTATACCCGTCTTAAACAATATAAACATCACACCATAATCTTTAATGTTTTAACTGTTCCTAATAATTTTTGTGTTTTAACATAAAAAATTGAGACAAGTGTCAAATCCTTAACAAAAATATACAAATCAATAACAATAAACAGATAATTTTTTCTTATAAGATGTCTAATATGTTAAACTCTTAAAAAAATTAAAACATACGAGAGGTTCTTATGCTTAAGAAAGTTACATTATCCTTAATATTATTAAGTGCATTTTCTCTAATTGGATGTAATTCAACATCATCTACAAATACAACTTCAGCTCAAGCAGCACAACAATCAGATCACCCTACAATCTCTTTAACAGTAGTTGCTCAAAAGCTAACAACATGGCCATATAATAAATCAATGCTTACATATACTCTAAACAACAAGAACATTGTTGAAGCAAAAGATACAAACGTTTTAAATAGTTGGAAACAACACGTTGAAGTTAGCATTAACAACCAATTAACAAACAACATTGGTTTAACAAAGGTTCAAGATCCAAAGGCTGCTAATATAGAAGTTATTTATGGTCTAACAGCTGCTGCTGCAGGTTCTGTTAATTCTGATAAATTATTTGATAACCTTGGTTTAACAACAGGAAGTACAAAATCAGGCAGTGATTCTGCAATTGATATTGTAATCAAAGATAAAAGAAGTAACTCTGTTCTTTGGACAGGTGTAGTAAGTGCAACCTCTGACAAACCAATCAAGGATGAATACAAAGCTAAAATTATAGACAACTTAGTGGATTCATTAATTAAAAAATTACCTGTTGCTCAATAATTGAAACAAGTTATTGTCAACAAATATAAACAAACTAAAGAATGATTTTAGAAATTTAAATGGAGACTAAACGTCTCCATTTTTATTTTTAAAGATTAATTGTTTGCATTAGAACTAGAAGGATCAACTCTTGCCAAAGTCTCTTCTACTTGACTCATCGCTTCCTCTAACACATTTACATTCGCATCATCCTTATGATGATGTAAAGCCATATAATGTCTATAAGATCTTGCATTAACGCAACCTGTAAACATACCTAATAAATGTCTTGAAATATGCTTAAGTTTACCACCATTACTAATATGCTCTTCAATGTATGGATATAAAGAACGGATAAAATCCTTTCTACCAATTACATCTGCATCCGTTTTTATATTATCATCATAAATTATCTTGTCTGCTTCAGACAATATAAATGGATTTTGGTATAAACTTCTACCCATCATTACACCATCTACATGCTCTAAATGAACTAAAGCCTGCTCTAAAGTATCAACGTTTCCATTAATAGAGATATGTGTATTTAAAAATTCCTTTTTAATCTCATATACCATCTCATACTTTAACGGTGGTTTATCCCTATTTTCTCTAGGAGTCATTCCTTTTAAGAACGCTTGTCTTGCATGTAGAGTAATTCCATCCACTCCTGCATCTACAATTTTATGTAAATACTCACATACATACTCGTAACTATTTAATTCATCAACCCCAAGTCTAGTTTTTACAGTTACAGGTATATCAACCACATCCTTCATTGCCTTAACACAATCAGCAACTAAATTAGGATCTCTCATTAGAATTGCACCGAAAGATCCAACCTGCACCTTATCTGATGGACATCCTGCGTTTAAATTTACCTCATCATAGTTACGTTCTTCTGCAATAACTGCACACTTTGCTAAATCCTGAGGCACACCCCCTCCTAATTGTAGAGAAATAGGATGTTCAATTTCTGAATATTTTAAATGATCTCGTTCCCCAAATAATATTGCACCTGTTGATATCATTTCAGTATATAAAAGCATATTCTTACATAGCTTTCTACAGATATATCTAAAGTGACGATCTGTTAGATCAAGCATAGGAGCTAAAGAAAGGCGTGCGTAATTTTTATTAGTCATTAAAATATTCCATAAAAACATATAAGCGGAAAACTCCGCCTATATTTCAAATTTGTATTTATTATCGATAGTAAAACTAAATATTAATAATTCATTATACTTCGATAAATTAGCGTTTAATCACTGCTATTTATTGAACTTTTGTGAAATCTTATAGATTTCATCCTTAACCCAATTATAACATTCACCAATATCTGCATCTGTTAAATGTCTGCGAGCTTCTTCCTTGATGCGTTCACTATCTTGTACACTCTTACTATATAAAGCGATATCACCATAGCGTCTTACCCAAAAGATAAAAAACTCTGCATATTTATAACTTTGCTTATACTTACCAACATTTAAAGAAATTGATGCTAAATCATATGAAAACTCATAATGTTCTACATCAATAAGCTTATTGTATACATCAATTGCTTCTTCTTTTATAGCTGGTGGATTAGAATTGTAACCTAATACTTTTGCATATTGAACAGCACAGTCAATGTTCTTATCTTTAGCAATAACTAAACAATCTTTAAAGTATTCTCTTGCTTTTTCATTACTCTTTTCAACACCTAAACCATTCCAATACAGAATTGCTAAGTATCTACTTGCATTTAAATTCCCTGCATCTATTGATTGTTCTAAATATTTTCTAGCTAAAGCCCAATCTCTAGTTGTCCCTAAACCTTTTAAATATAAGAATCCCATAATCTCCGCAGCCAGAGCATCTCCCTTTTCAGCTTCATATTCACATCTCTGAAAAGCAACGTCATAGTTTTCTTTTGATAAGGCGCTTTGACATTCATCAACCTCATTATCATTAGCAGCATATGCATATGTTGATAATAAAACAGTAGAAAATAAAAAAAGTGCTAATTTTGCAAACATAACTAGTCCTAGGGAGTTCATCAATATCATAAAATTATATGCTAAATTTTTAATTTTTTTCTAATATTAGCATTTAACATAATAGCCTAAATACTATTAAAATTTAACATTTAATTACAGATAACATACAAAAGCACACAAATATTTAGAGACAATAAACAATTAAAAGTTGTAGACATAACAAATATATCTAAATTCTAAACTATAGTTTATTTAAGATAATAAAGAAATATAAGAACAACTAAAAGAATATCTTTGAACAAGTATTTTTTTATACTTGGTACCAGAAGAGGGACTTGAACCCTCACGATATCACTACCGGCGGATTTTGAATCCGCTGCGTCTACCAATTCCGCCATTCTGGCACGAAACTTAAGATATTCTACAATATTTTTCTTAAAGTTCAAGAAAAAATTTACGTTCTACGCCCTAATATATAAATACCTAACCCCAATACTAAAATTGTTGGAGCCAAGCTTCCAAATATAGGCGGTAAACCATAATATATTGAAAAAGGACTTATAATTTCATTTGTAGCATAGAAGGAAAATCCAAACACAATACCAACAACAACTCTCGCACCAATAGATGAGCTACGAAGAGGTCCAAAGACAGTACTTGCAGCTAAAATCAAAACCGCAAATACAGTTAATGGCATAAATATTTTCCTATAAAGTTGAATTAAGTATTTCTCACTCTTTATACCATTATCAGTAAGATATTGAATATACTCTGACAATCCTTTAATTGACATATTATTAACATCAACTGCAAATATTTCTAATTCATTTGGAGTAAAGGTTAAATTCCAAACTTCTTTTTTGTTAAATTGCTTCGACACCTTCTCGTCTGTGAAATATACGCTTTCTACATTATTAGCTATCCATTTTTTTTCTGAATCATTCCAAGTCGCAGTGTGAGCACGCTTTTCAACAATTAGTTTTCTTGGGGTATCGTAAGTAAAATCATAGCGAAATAAATTAACTAACTCCCCGTTAGTATTTTGAATATCAATGTATATAAAGCTATTGTTATCTCTAACCCACATCCCTCTACTAGTTACTGCTACATTACCTCCAGAAACAGCAACCGAACGCAAATTTTCCGCAAACAACTCTGCATGAGGAATCACATGCTCTCCCATAAGCATGACCCCTACAATTAACGGAATAACACCTTTACACGCGCTAAAAACAATACTTAGTTTTGATTTACCTAAGCTTTGCATTACTATCAACTCGGATGATGAAGCAAGATTACCAAGAGCAAGCACTGTTCCTAGCAACACTCCTAATGGGAAAAACATAAAGATCTGACTTGGTACTTGATACATTATGTATTGGAAGCATGCAAAAGAATCAAACTCCCCCTTACCTATACTACGTATTTGGTCAACGAACTTTATAAGACAAGCAAGCAACACTAAACCAATAGTACAATAGATTACAGTTACGATTACGTTACGAGCGATATATCTATCAACAATATTAAACACGTTTAATTCCTCTCTTTGCTCTTAACTTATTGAACCACTCGGTATCGGTAATATTAAAAGGCACTGTAAATATTAAACAATACAAAATAGGGACTATAAATACGCCTGGTATAACAGGAAATATACCCTTTCCAATAGAGGTCTTAACACCTAATGAGAACATGTAATAACTTATATATATCAATATTGCAGGTAAAAATTTGGCAAAACGACCTTGTCTCGGATTCACCATTGATAAAGGTACCACCATTAAACATAAAACCAAAATACTCAAAGGCTGAACGATACGCCATTGTAGTTCGCCAATATCCTCTAGTTCACCTGAGTTTAGTAATTCAATATTAGTTTTAGAACGAGACTTTTCATTAACACCTTCTGCTCTCATATCAGAAATAAGAGCATTATATTCATCAAATCTAGATATACTATATTCTTTATTTTTATTTTGAGACTCATAACGAGTACCATTCACTAATGATACCCACATCATCCCATCTTTATCTAAATTAACTTTACCTTCATTTGAAGTAACAACATTAGAAGGCTCTTGTCCTCTACCTATGTTAATAATATAGATCTGCTGCAGATTCTTGTTACCCTTATCTTCCATATTTTCAATATAAAGAACATTGTTATTTAACTTTAAAAATCTACCACTATCTATAGAGAACATTGTTGGATCTGACTTTGCTTGTTCTAATTTTGCCGCTGAAAGACTTTCGCACATAGGAGCAAGATGTAAGGTACAAAATGCATTCAAAACACCGCTGAACAGGCACAATACAAAAACAATTGCTAATAAACGCCCTTTAGACAAACCAACAGAACGCATCACAACCATTTCACTTTGTGAACATAAGCTACCGATACAAAATAAAATTGCCAAAAACAAAGATAACGGCAACATAAAATTAGACATTGTTGGAACTGAAAGCATTAATAGCTGACTAACCATATCAACAGGAACCTTCCCTCTTGATACATTAGTAATTAATTTAATAAAGCCTTGGCTCAAAAATATGAGCATTAATACAAAGAAAACCGCTAATTGCGTTCTTAAAATACTACTAAAAATATAACGACTTAAAACATTCATCTTTAAAATATCTAATTAAAAGGCAGATTGTTATCCATACTAAACAATTTTGTATAATAATTGTATCATGTTTTGCCAATATCTTGTATTGTGTATAACAAACAAAATATAAATAAGGTAATATAAAAATGATAAATTCTATAACCCATCAAATGCTTTTAAAAATGAGTGCAAACGCACCTAAGGTAGCCTTTGTAAACATCAACAATCTAAATAAGGACAACAACTGCAATTCACTTGTGGTTTGCTTTGTAGATCAAAACAAATTTAATGATTACAATTTTTCTAATCTAGTTAGCCAAACAACTAAAAATCAAATTAGAAAATCTTTACATGAGAATTCTCATCAAAGGTTTGCAAACGTATTAGAAGAAGGTAACGACTTTTTACATAAATATGTTTTAACAATTGACCTATCAATGGTTAAGATGCTTAAAGAACACGAAGTAAATAAAATCGCCCAGATTGTTCAACAAAAAGTATCTACTCTATTCAAGATCGACACTGTTGATTTCATTATTGACGCTGCTACAAAAGAAAAGCTTAATAACGTTAAAGCTTTAGCTGTAGCGTTTTACAATACACTCCCTTTTAACGACAACAGATTTAAAAGTAAATATGTAGGAACTGAAAAGGCATTAGAATTTAGCATTAAGAATATTAA
The DNA here is from genome assembly GCA_036311285.1 of Ruminobacter sp. Taxonomy (GTDB): domain Bacteria; phylum Pseudomonadota; class Gammaproteobacteria; order Enterobacterales; family Succinivibrionaceae; genus JAXJQF01. The sequence continues at coordinate 41,049 of JAXJQF010000121.1, forward strand.
TATCTATACAGACGTTGAAGATCGCGATGAACTAAATAAATTAAACCAAGTTACTAACGTTATTTTACAAGCGAAGACTTATACTAGACTTATTGCAAACCTTCCTAGTAACATCTGTACACCTGAGTTTATGTCGAAACTAGCAACAGAACTATCAAAAGAGTTCACAAACCTCGACACAATTGTGTATGATGAAATTTCTTTAAGTAAACTTAATATGAACGCTTACTTAAGTGTTGCAAAAGGCTCTTCAAACCGTCCATTTATGAGTGTTATTAGCTACAATGGAAACAACGCTGAAAACAGTGATCCAATTGTATTTATAGGCAAAGGCTTAACATTCGATTCAGGTGGCATAAGTTTAAAGCCTAGCCAAGATATGGATGAAATGATGTTTGACAAGTGTGGTGCTTGTAGTGTTCTAGGCTTAATGCTTGCGATTGCTCAATTAAAACCAAAACATAACATCATTGGTATTGTTTCATGTGCTGAAAACATTCCATCTAGTAAATCTTATAAGCCTGGAGATATTATTGAATCTAAATCAGGTACAACTATTGAAGTGCTAAATACAGACGCCGAAGGTAGATTAGTCCTTTGTGATTCAATTACTTATGCAAAATCTTACAATCCAGCAAAAATCATTGATATCGCAACACTAACAGGAGCTTGCTTAATTGCTCTTGGACATCAAACAACTGGTTTATTTAGCAATGATGACCAACTAGTTAAAGATTTACTTGATTCATCTCTAAACACTTCTGACATCGCATGGCATATGCCTATTGGTGATTTATACAACGATATGATTAATGCAAGATTTGCAGACGTTGCAAACACTGGAGGAAGATTAGCAGGAGCTACAACCGCAGCCCAATTCCTACACCGATTTGTAGAAAACACTCCATGGTGTCACTTAGATATCGCTGGTTCTGCATGGCATAGCGGAGCTAAATCAAAAACAGCCACAGGGCGTCCTATTGCACTTTTAATTGACTACATTCTTAAATAAATGTAGAGCAATGTTCTTAACCTACAGTTCTTGGTTTTAATTCCAAGAACTTTAGGTCCTATTTACTAACTAATTTAGGTTAGTAATACTTAAATTGATTATTAAATATTAACCATTAACTCTATCCAACTTAATAATTGTAAATTCTGAATAGGTGAAGTCTTTTGACCATAAACACTCTTTAACGCAACTAGTTTTGTTTGCGCTTTTCCTAATGAATCAGGTGATATTTTTGCAAAATGTTGTAATACCTGTGGATAATCCTTAAATAACACATAAGAATCTCCATCCGATAAAAAATGAATTTGCATAGCTTCTTTAATAATTGCGAACATCAATCCATAAATTAGTTCATCATCCTTAACTTCTTGTAACAAAAGTTGTACGAACTTTGTCGGACTTTCTCTCTTAGCAAGAACTAATGAAAATATCCTTATAGCTTCCTTTATCTGTTCATTCTTTTTAGACTCAATTAACTCAATAGCATTAACTAATGAACGTCCTGTAACTATAAGTTCTAATCTATAGTCCTCATTTTTACCAAATCGCTGACACAATTCATGGTTAAGTTCAACCAAAGAAGGCATATTAATAGACAATCTTACAGTTCTACTAATTATTGTTGGCAAAAGAAGGCTTGCACTATAGGTTGCTAAGATGATTAGAGAATCCTTTGGAGGTTCTTCTAAAGTTTTAAGTAACGCATTAGAGGCTTGGACATTCATAAGTTCTGCATCATTTATTAACAAAACCTTACCTTTACCATTACTAGAAGATTCCTCTAAAAAGCTAATACTATTTCTTAACGAGTCAACAGTAATTACATGATTAGTTCTTTGAACAGTTAATATGTCTGGATGAGTGTTGTTTCTAAACATCTCACAACTAGCACAATTACAATCCACATGGTATCCACTTGGAGACAAACATAAAAAGTCTTTAGAGATACTTGCAGCTAACTCCTCTACGCCAACCCCCTTTGGAGCTGTTAACAATAAGGCATGCCCAAGTCTTTCTGAGTTTTTTATTACTTTATATTTCTCAAACCCGTGTTCTATCCATGGATACATACTTTATCCTTTAAAATATTTAAGATCTGAGAAGTAACTTCCTCTAAAGACAATGACGCATCAACAACCTTGATATTTGTAGGATCAAGCTTTGCTTCATCTAAAAAACATTGACGAATTCGGTTAAAGAACTCAATATCCTCAACTTCAAATCTATCAAGTTCGCCTCTCTTTTTTGCTCTCGACAAGCCGATTTCTGGTGCTAAATCTAATACTAAAGTTAAATCTGGCCTAAATCCCTTTAATACAATTCTTCTAATTTCATCAATTATCGCTCTATCTATGCCTCTTCCTGCACCTTGATAAGCAACACTTGACAAATCATGCCTATCGCCGATCACAAACTTTCCGCTCTTAATCGCTGGCTCAATTACATTCTTAATTAACTGTATTCTAGAAGCGTACATCAACAATAACTCAGCTTCACTTGTAAGCTTTTCTTTTTCGTTAATTGTTTTTAAAATGTTTCTTAACTCTTCAGCAATAGGAGTTCCACCAGGTTCTCTTGTATGAACGATATCCTCTTCCTTCACACCAATAGAAAGCAAATACTTATGTACAGTGTTAACCGCTGTACTCTTGCCGCCACCTTCACAACCTTCTATTACTATAAACATTCCATTCATACACATATACCTTTTAATTTATTCTTTTTTCAACAAAACATTACCTAACTATGTTTTAAAGTAATAATATTAAAGTTTTATTACCCTTTGAAATATCTATTAGTCAACTATAACAATTATTTCTACAACATAAATTAAATTAATTTTTAGGTAGCTTTAATTTTTGAGCTTTCTTAAAATCTCTCACTTTCTTTCTATATTCAGCAACCGCTTGCTCGTGTTGTTTTAAGGTTTTTGTAAACACATGACCTTCTTGTGGATTTGGTCCCTTTGCAACAAAATATAAAAACTCTGTTTCGTTTGGATGTAGAGCTGCAATAATTGAATCCTTACTAGGCATTGCAATTGGAGTTGGGGGTAGACCATCAATAATATAAGTATTATATGGGTTATTATCCTTCAAAAAGCTCTTATAAACCTTACCTTTGTATTTTTCTCCAACACCATAAATTACGGTAGGATCTGTCTGAAGTTTCATACCTTTTTTTAATCTATTCACAAACACAGAAGCAATATCCTTTCTTTCGGATTCAAGAGAAGTCTCTTTTTCAATAATTGAAGCCATTATTAACGCTTCATATGAATTCTTATAAGGTAGATCTCCTGCTCTCTTTTCATATTCTTTTGCCAAAAAATCCTTTTGACGTTCGTATGCTCTTTTGATAAGTTCACTATCGTTTGCACCATAACGAACATTGTAAGTGTCAGGCATTAGCAAGCCTTCAAAACTCTTTTCATTTACACCTAATAGATTATTTAATTGTTCTACAGTTACATCCTTATGAAGAACATGATTAAAGTTTTTGTTTTTCATCACGACAGCTAGAAAATCTTTAAACCTTCCTCCTTCAACCAAGGTTACAAAGAATCCTTTTTCTCTTCCTTCAACCAAAATATTAAGAACATCTACTAATGAACTATTAGCAGGAATCTCATATGTTCCTATCTTTATGTCTTTCAAGTTATTATGCTGTCTAATCCAATATCTAAAAACATAGTTTTGAAAATCATTACGCTTTACTTTAAACAACCCTTGTTCTACATCTGAAATACTATCGCCTGATTTTACTTCATAAAGAACTGTATCTTCTGTTCTTAATTCATCAATTGCCTTTATTTCTTGTTGCACAAAATAATATAAACCAAAGCAACACAGAACCCCTAAAGCGGAACACACTAGCATTAAACGTAAGAAAAAATTCATATATAACTAAAAACCGTCATCAAAGTAGTAAAAATCAATTCTATCCAACAATATTATATAAAATTGAAACATCAATTCAAAATTCTTTCTGCAATCCAACTAATAAAGTTGATAATTTAAATATATCAAAAGAAATTAACCATATTTATCTATATAAAAAAGTAAATAAAAACATTTGAATATGTTAAAATGTGCACCAGATTAAATTTTTATTTTTTATTTCTTATAATCGATCATATCTACCGATAACAATCGATCGTTTTACTTTTAAAAAGAAGAAAACTATGGAAAAAACATACAATCCACATGCAATAGAACAATCTATCTACACTAGATGGGAAAACGAAGGTTTCTTTAAACCAAACATGGATGCATCTAAAGATTCTTATTGCATATGTCTACCTCCTCCAAATGTAACAGGTTCTTTACATATGGGACATGCATTCCAACAAACTATTATGGATATCTTAATTAGATACAATAGAATGTTAGGAAAGAATACATTATGGCAAGCTGGTACAGACCATGCTGGTATCGCAACTCAGATGGTTGTAGAAAGAAAGATTGCTGCTGAAGAACAAAAAACACGTCATGACTATGGTCGTGAAGGCTTTATCAAAAAGATCTGGGAATGGAAAGAACTTTCTGGAGGCACAATCACTAAGCAAATGCGTCGTCTAGGAACTTCTGTTGATTGGGATCGAGAAAGATTCACAATGGACAAAGGTTTAAGTGACGCTGTTCAAGAAGTTTTCATTAGATTATACAAAGAAGACTTAATCTATCGTGGAAAGAGACTAGTAAATTGGGATCCTAAGCTTCGTACAGCAATCAGTGATCTAGAAGTTGAAAACAAAGAAATCAAAGGTCATATGTGGCATATTAAGTATATGCTTGCTGATGGCAAAGTTACTTCTGAAGGTAAGAACTATTTAATCGTTGCGACAACTCGTCCTGAAACATTATTAGGTGATACAGCTGTTGCTGTTAACCCTGAAGATCCTAGATTTAAGGACTTAATTGGTTCAAAACTAATATTACCATTAGTAAACCGACTAATTCCAATCGTTGGTGACGAACATGCTGACATGACTAAGGGAACAGGTTGTGTAAAAATTACTCCAGCACACGACTTTAACGATAACGAAGTAGGTAAGAGACATTCATTGCCTATGATCAATGTGTTAACAGAAGACGCATGCATTCGTAACAGTGCAGAAGTATTTAACACAAATGGAGAGCCAAGTGATGTTTACACAAACGAAATTCCTGCTAAATATCAAGGCTTAGATAGATACGAAGCTAGAAAGGTAATCGTTGAAGATTTAACAACTCAAGGTTTATTAGATAAAATCGAAGACCATACCCTAATGCAACCATACGGTGATAGAGGTGGTGTACCTATCGAACCAATGCTAACAGACCAATGGTATGTAAGAGCAGGTATTTTAGCTAAACCTGCTATCGAAGCTGTTGAAAATGGCGATATTCAATTCGTTCCAAAACAATATGAAAACATGTACTTCTCTTGGATGAGAGACATTCAAGATTGGTGTATCTCACGTCAGCTTTGGTGGGGACATAGAATTCCAGCATGGTACGACGAAAACGGAAACGTTTACGTTGCTCACAGTGAAGAAGAAGTTAGAAAAGAAAACAATCTAAGTGCTGATTGCAAACTAACTCAAGACAATGACGTATTAGATACCTGGTTCTCATCAGGTTTATGGACTTTCTCTACTTTAGGTTGGCCAGAAAACACTCCTGAATTAAAGATGTTCCACCCAACTGATGTTTTAGTAACAGGCTTCGACATCATCTTCTTCTGGGTTGCTAGAATGATCATGATGACCATGCACTTCATCAAAGACGAAAATGGCAAACCTCAAGTTCCATTTAAGACTGTATACGTAACAGGCTTAATCCGTGACGAAGAAGGCCAAAAGATGAGTAAGTCAAAGGGTAACGTACTAGACCCACTAGATATGATCGATGGTATCAATCTTGAAGACTTATTAAAAAAGAGAACTGGTAACATGATGCAACCTCAATTAGCAGCAAAGATTGCTAAGAGAACGGAAAAGCAATTCCCTGATGGAATTACTGCACATGGTACAGATGCATTAAGATTTACATTATCTGCATTAGCTTCAACTGGTCGTGATATCAACTGGGATATGAAACGTTTAGAAGGCTACAGAAACTTCTGTAACAAACTATGGAACGCAAGTAGATATGCCTTATTAAATGTAGAAAACAAGACTATTACTAAACCAAATGTTGAAGATTACACATTACCAGACTTATACATCCAAAGTAAGCTATCAATGTGTGTAAAGGAAGTAACTAACGCTTTCAACTCATACAGATTTGACTTAGCTGCTGCTTCTTTATATGAATTCATTTGGAATGAATTATGTGACTGGTATATTGAGTTAACTAAACCTGTGTTATGGTGTAAGAACCCTACAGCAGATTTTGGTACAGATAAGCAAAAAAATGCATCTATTTATAACTTATTAAAGGTATTAGAAGTCGTTTTACGTCTTGCTCATCCTATCATGCCTTTCATTACAGAAGAAATTTACAAGGCTGTTGCGCCATTAGTTTGCGAAGACTACAAAGAAACTGACACAATCATGTTAAAGTCATTCCCTACTGGCGATGAATTTGAAATCAATAATCAAGCATTAGCTGAACAAGATTTTATAAAGGAATTAGTTGTTGCTGTACGTATTGTTAGAGCTGAAAACAATTTATCACCTTCATTAAAGTTAGACTCTTTCATTAGAGGTAGTGAAGAAGAATTAAATATCATCAAAGCTAACAAGACATTTATCCTGGCATTGGCTAACCTAAATGACATCTCTGTAGATTGTTCAAATCTTCCTCCATGCATTGCAAAGATTACCGGCAAGAGTGAAATACTATTCCCAATGTCTACTGTAATTAACAAGGACGAAGAATTAGCAAGACTTGACAAAGAAGTTACTAAGTTAAATTCTGAAATCGACAGAATCTTAAATAAACTAAACAACGAAGCATTCGTTGCTAAAGCTCCTGAACAAGTTATAGCTAAGGAAAAAGAAAAGCTTGAAAACTTCAAACAAAGTCTGGCTAAAGTTATAGAACAAAAGGAAGTTATATCAAATCTGTAATTCAAACTATGACTTTTAAATAGAACACAAAAGGGAAGCAACTGCTTCCCTTTTTACTTCGAGTATTAAAAAAATAAAAAAACAAAAGTTAAAATAAACAACGAACGTTCTATAAAACTATTCTAAATCAACCAATTCTTTAGGCAACTTAAATGCTTGCTTTTCTTTAGAAACACCAACTTCTTCTTGTTCAACAAAACCCTTCGTTTTTAAAAATTCAACTAGATCTACAATTAAGTTTTCAGGAGCGCTCGCTCCACTTGTTACTCCAATCTTTTCTACACCTATTAACATTGATTCATTTAAATCAGTGTAATCATCTATTAAATAAGCCTTAGCCCCTTCTCCTTCTGCAACTTCTCTTAATCTGTTCGAATTTGAAGAATTCTTAGACCCAACTACTAACACTAGGTCAACAAGTTTAACTATGTCTTTTACAGCTTGCTGACGATTAGAAGTTGCGTAACAAATATCATTACTATTAGGTCCGGATACTTTAGGATAGCGACGTTGAAGCTCTTCAATACATGCTTTTGTCTCATCCACACTTAATGTTGTTTGAGTTACAAAATGAAGCTTATCTTCATTCTTTATTTTTAAGTTTGAGATATTTGCAACACCATTTAAGACATAAATACCACCAACAGCACTAGTATATTGACCAAGAGTCCCTTCAACCTCCTGATGCCCCGAGTGACCAATCATAATCACCTCTTCACCTAGCTGACTTAACTTATTAACCTTGCGATGTACCTTTTCAACAATTGGGCATGTGGCATCATAGATCTTTAAATTCTTCTCTAAAGCTTTATTCTCTATTGCTTTAGAAACACCATGAGCTGAAAATACAATAATAGCATTATTTGGAATATCGTCTAATGATTCTACAAATTTAGCGCCTTGCTTACATAATGTTTCACAAACGTACTTATTATGAACAACTTCATGAAATATATAGACTTCCTCATTCTTATGTTTTTTAAGAACACGTTCTACTATTTCAATTGCCCTACTAACACCAGCGCAAAACCCTCTTGGGTTTGCTAAATATAATTTCTTACTCATGTTACTTTCTAAACTTTATTAACTTGGTTATATAAAACTTAAAACAAATACACTTAAAGTATCTAATATACAGCTTTAAAGTCTTATTATTAGTTTTGATTTTGTTCTAACTTTGGTTCTTGCTTCTTTTTAAAAAAGAACTCATATATTAAAATCAACCCAACTGCTGTACATATAGCCATATCCGCTACGTTGAATGCAGGATAATGCATTTCTCTGCCATTTCTTACAATATAAAAATCAAGAAAATCAATTACATAACCATACTGTAAACGATCATACAAATTACCTAACGCACCACCAATTATTAAAGAATATGCAATATTAGGTACATAATCATTTCTTTTACTCTTATACAATAAAACTAATGCAACAATACAAAAGGTTATAGCTATAGACGCAAAGAAAATTCTTTGCCAACCTGGTTGATCTGCTAAAAAGCTAAAAGCCGCACCAGTGTTATGAACATGAATAATTCTGAAGAAATTATCAATTACAACAATAATATTATTTGCAGAGAAATCATATGCCTTAATACTTTCTGCAACCCATACTTTTGTTCCATAATCTAGAACAAAAGCAATTACAGATAATACTAAAAACACTAACCCGCTGTTTATAATCTTCTTAACCATTTTTTACCATTTTTAAAAGGCTCTATGCCATAGCTAGAGCCTTTTGAACAGATTAAATTAAACTATGCGAATTTCATAAATTAAGCAAACTTACGAACTTCACCTTCACCATCGATGTTAGTTACACATCTTTGACAAACGCATTCATGACCTTCAATTGTACCTACGCTGTCAACATAGTGCCAACATCTATCACACTTCTTAGCAGAGCTTGCCTTAACAGCAATTGCTAATCCTTGAACGTCAGAATCTACAGCTTCTGAAGTCTTATCAGTATATGAAGCAACACTCACCTTAGAGACGATCATTACAAAGCGTAATTCATCTTCTAATTTCTCCAAGATAGCCTTATACTTGTCATCAGCATAGATTTCAACTACAGCTTGTAAAGAACTACCAATAGCCTTTTCATTTCTTGCATTTTCTAACTGCTTATTAACTTCATCTCTAATAGTCTTTACATCCATCCAAAATTCGTTATTGAATTGACCATTTTCTTCTAAAGTCTTTAAGCCTTCAAACCATTCTGCTGTGAACACATACTTATCACGCTTGCCTGGTAATAATTCCCATGTTTCTTGAGCTGTAAAGCTTAAGATTGGAGCGAACCAACGCACCATTGCTTCAGCAATTAAGAATAAAGCACTTTGGCAAGAACGACGTGCTAAGCTTTCTTTCTTAGCTGTGTATTGACGATCCTTTATAATATCTAAATAGAATGAACCCATTTCGATAGAACAGAATTGCATAATCTTTTGTACAACTAAATGGAAATCAAATGCATTGTATGCTTTTACAATTTCTTCTTGAGTATTGTAAGCTAAATCAACCGCCCACTTATCAAGTTCTACCATCTTTTCAAATGGAACCATATCAGTTTCAGGATTAAAACCATTTAAATTAGCCAATAAGAAACGAGTTGTGTTACGGATACGTCTATAAGCATCAGCACTTCTCTTTAAGATTTCATCAGATACAGTCATTTCTCCACTATAGTCAGTTGAAGCAACCCATAATCTTAAAATATCACCACCTAACTTGTTAACAACATCTTGAGGGCTAACAACGTTACCAATAGACTTACTCATCTTTCTGCCTTGTCCATCAACAGTAAAGCCATGAGTTAAAACTGTCTTGTATGGAGAAACAGACTTAATTGCAACACCTAACATCAATGATGACATGAACCAACCACGATGTTGGTCAGAACCTTCTAAGTACATATCAGCAGTGTTACCATTATATTCAGGTCTCTTATCTACAACTGTATAGCTAGTTGCACCAGAGTCGAACCATACGTCTAAAGTATCCATTACTTTAACATACTTGTCTTGTTCTTCAGCAGATAACACTTCTTTAGGATCTAAATCCCACCATGCTTGAATACCACTCTTTTCAACTCTCTTTGCAACTTCTTCAATCAATTCAGCTGAACGTGGGTGTAATTCACTTGTATCCTTATCTACAAATAACGCAATTGGAACACCCCAAGTTCTTTGACGGCTAATACACCAGTCTGGGCGGTTCTTAACCATTGCTTCAATTCTATTTTGTCCCCATGCAGGAACCCATTGAACGTTATTAATTTCAGATAAAGCCTTATCTCTTAAGCCAAAACCATCCATAGTAATAAACCATTGAGGGGTAGCTCTAAAGATAATTGGAGTCTTATGTCTCCAGCAACAAGGGTATGAGTGAGAAATCTTAGCAACACATGCTAATGCGCCCTTTTCCTTTAATAAATCAACTACCTTTGGATTTGCTTTGAATACATGTTCACCAGCAAAATATGGAGTATCCGGCAAGAACTTACCATCAGCACCAACAGGACAAGCAACTTCTAAACCGTACTTTTTACCAACAACATAGTCATCCATACCGTGACCTGGAGCTGTATGAACCGCACCTGTACCTGAATCAGCAGTAACATGAGAACCTAAAATAACTGGTACGTCAAAACCAGCAAAAGGATGATTGAAACGTAAACCTTCTAAATCACTACCCTTTACAGTAGCTAATTCAACATATTCTTCAACACCGTATCTCTTTAATGCATCTTCATATAAACTAGATGCTAAAATTAAGCATTCATTAGTAGGAGCTTTCACTTGGATTAACTTATAATCAAAGTCAGCATTTAAACAAACAGCTCTATTTGCAGGAAGAGTCCACGGAGTTGTTGTCCAAATAACAACATTAATATTGCCTTCAACTGAATCAACATTAAATTTTTCTAATACCTTTGCATTATCAACAGCAGAGAATTTAACGTCGATTGCAAATGATTCTTTATCGTAGTATTCAACCTCAGCTTCAGCTAAAGCACTACCACAATCTAAACACCAATGAACTGGCTTAAAACCTTTCACAAGATGCTTGTTTTCAACAACCTTTCCTAAAGCTCTGATAATGTTTGCTTCAGTATCAAAGTTCATTGTTAAATATGGATTATCCCAATCACCTAAAACACCTAATCTCTTGAAGTCTGTCTTCTGAGCTTCAATCTGAGTTGAAGCATACTTTCTACATTCTTCTCTAAACTCTGCTGCACTTACCTTTTGACCAGGCTTGCCAACAATTCCTTCAACTTTTAATTCAATTGGTAAACCATGACAATCCCAACCTGGAATATATGGAGCATCGAAACCACTTAAGGTCTTAGACTTGATTATAATATCCTTTAAAATCTTGTTTACTGAGTGACCAATATGAATATTACCATTTGCATATGGAGGACCATCATGTAAAACAAAAGATTTCTTACCGCGTTTTGCTTCACGAATCTTTCCGTATAAATCATCTTCATACCATGATTTAAGCATTAACGGTTCACGCTTTGCCAAATCTCCACGCATAGGGAAACGGGTATCAGGCAAATTTAAAGTATTCTTATAATCTGTCATTTTAATTTCTTACCATGTTTAAAATAAAACTATAAAATCCCTTAAGCTAACTAAATAAAATAGCTTTGAACTTTTATTTCTTAAAATAAAACAAAATAATTTCCAATCTTATGAAACTATTTTGTTGTATTTCAAATATTCTCTTGCACTCAGTTCATCATTTTTCAATTGATTAACTAACTCATCTAGAGAATTAAATTTTTTCTCATCTCTTAATTTAGACAAGAATACTACCTTTAATTCTTTATGGTACAGTTCACCATTAAAATCAAAAATATAAACCTCTAATCTTGGTTCAACTCCATTAACAGTAGGTCTTGAACCAACATTCGCCATTCCATACATTGGTTTATCAGTTATATTTTCAACTCTTACTATATAAACGCCATATAAAGGAATAACCCTTCTCTTTAAATTTATATTGGCAGTAGGAAATCCAATCGTTCTGCCAAGTTGTTGACCATAAGAGATTTTGCCACTTATATAATAATCACATCCAAGAAAACTTTTTGCTTTCTCAAGAAGACCTTCTCTTAAGAAGTTTCTAATCGCTGTAGAACTAATTCTTTCTTCATCGTATAAAAAGCTTTCCATGCTTACTACGTTAAAACCGTACTGCGAACCTAGATTTTTTAGTAATTCAAAATCACCTTTGCCATTTACACCAAATCTAAAATCATCGCCTACGACTAAATATTTTATATTTAATTTTTCAACTAAATACTTTCTAACGAAATCACAAGGTGAAAGCTTTGCAAGTTCTTTATTAAAATTTAGACAAAATACTTTATCAACACCTAATTCATTAAATATTACAAACTTATCTCTAAATCTTGATAACCTTGCTGGAATCTTTATACTTTGAAAAAATTCTAAAGGTTGCGGTTCAAAGCACATTATTCCACTTGGAATATTTAGCTCTTTTGATTTTTCTAGTAAAAACTTAATAACTGAACGATGTCCCTTATGCACACCATCGAAATTACCAATAGACAATGCTATTCCATTTTCTTTAGATTGGTAATTATTAAGCTGTCTTACTAACTGCATTCAATATTCCTAATTTAATGTACAGATAAATACTAAAAATAGTATACACCTTCTACAAATGTAGCATTATACCAAATTTATTTGTATAACGTTACAAAATTTAAACTTATAAATAGTAAGGCTAAAATACTCTTAATTTAGGAATTTTAATCAACCAGATTTTTGTTAAACTTTAATGCTCTAGTTAATAGCATTACTACTACATAACTAAAACTACCAACAAAAACTAATGAAAAAAGATAAATTACAGATTGAATAATATTCAACTGACTCCAAGATTGCATTGACGCAACATTAAGAAAATCAATGCATAAGTAATGCAACGTACAACACATTACTATGGATGATATTACTGTTTTTACAACGAAGAAAATTGTTGCTTTACTAAAGCGATAAATATCTTTTTTATACAACCCAATTATCAAGCATAAAGTATTAACTATAGCAGATAAACCTGTGGATAAAGCTAAACCTATATAACCATAACCAGGATAATAGTATTCTAAAGGTATAACGATACTAAGGCAAAAAAACATATTTGAAATCATACTGTAAACACCATACTTAACAGGTGTTCTTGTATCAAATCTTGCATAAAACCCTTGTACTAATACTCTATTAAGCATTAATGACCAAACGCCTAATGCTGAAGCAATCAAACTATAGCTACAAAAAGTTGCTTGCTCTACCCCAAACTCTCCTCGTAAAAATAAAACTCTAATAATAGGTTCTCTAAGCATTATCATTCCACACATTGCAGGAATACCTAGTGCTAGTACCATCTTTACAGCCCAATTCATAGTAAGAGAATATTCACCATATTCTTTTTTAGCATTATGCATAGAAAGCTTAGGCAAAATAATAGTACCGATAGCTACCGCAAAGATACCTATAGGAAACTCTAACAATCTATCTGAATAGTATAAATAACTAATTGCACCAGTTGCCAAAAATGAAGCAAGCATGGTATTGATTAGTAAATTTATCTGACTTACAGATACTCCAAAAAGAGCTGGTATCATTAGGCTTCTAATCTTTTTTACCCCTTCATGATTCCAAGCAAACTTTGGTTTTACAATCATTCCAATCTTATATAAAAATGGAAGTTGAAATAAAAATTGAACAATCCCACCTAACAGTACTCCAATACCTAATGCAAGATTAGCATCACTACATAATGGAGCAATCCATACACAGCTTGCAATCATAGACAAATTCAATAAACAAGGTGTTACAGCAGGAATAGCAAAACGACCAAAAGTATTTAAAATACCGCCACTAACAGCTGTTAAAGTAATAAAGAATAGATATGGAAAAGTTAACTTCAATAAGAACGAAGCTTGTGAAAATTTTGATGTTTCTTGTTGGGCTACATCAAGACTAATATGTTCTACAAACCATCCCCAACCAAATATTGCCGTAATAACTGCACTACCGATCATACCTAATATAGTAATTAAAAATACTATACAAGCGAGTGTGCCAACAGTACTTGAAATTAGTTTCTCAAGGTCTTCTCTATCCTTATTTTCTTTAAACTCAGTCATTACAGGAACAAAGGCCTGACTAAACGCACCTTCTGCAAATAGTCGTCGAAAGAAGTTTGGAATTCTGTTGGCAAAAAAGAATACGTCAGCACTTAATCCAGCCCCTAATAAATTAGCAATAAAAATATCTCGTATTAATCCTAATATTCTAGATGCAAAAGTAAATGTTGAAGTGATAATTCCGGACTTAAGTAATGACATAATTGAACAAAAAAAACTAAATTCGCGAATAAAACATATAAATTATACTACATAGTTTATGACTTTTTAAAATTATATTGCTATAATGACGCCCATAGTTGAACTATGCCAATTTGGACTGCATAGCATAAATTTCGAAAGAAAGTGTCTCTTTATGTTGCAGGATAAGAACTAACCATATAGTTAGTGACGTTGTTCACAAATAAAATATCAATCATCAACCCAAATATTGATATTTAAGTTGTATTACATATTCATTTTTAGTTGTTTTTTAGTGCAAATATAATTATAATTGCGCATAGAATTACTATTTATGTTTATTATGATCTGTAATTAAAGATTTTTAATAAGCAATACTAAACTTTTTATATAAAGTTTATTTGTTTAAATACTAGGAGTTTACTTTGGCAAACATCAAATCTGCAAAGAAGCGTATTATCACTTCTGAAAAAAATCGTGTTCGTAACGTTGCTCAACGTTCTGCAATGCGTACAGCTGTTAAGAAAGTTTTAGCTGCGATCGCTACTGGCAATCAAGAAGCTTCATTAGAAGCATTCAAGAATGCACAAGTATTATTAGACCGTGCTGCAACTAAGGGTTTAATCCACAAGAACAAGGCAGCTCGTCATAAGTCACGTTTATGTGCAAAGATCAAGGCATTAGCTGCTTAATTTTTTAAAATATTTTATGTAATTAAACATTAAAGTTAACAGATTAAAAAACGACATAGATTACTATGTCGTTTTTTGTTTCTCCTTTCTAAAACCTAAACTCCCTAACGCATAGTACCTAATTTTGTGGTTAGCGTTAGGGTGTGTTATAGAAAGAACCTAAGTAATAAA
>JAXJQF010000122.1:0-12239 GCA_036311285.1 Ruminobacter sp.
GATTAAGCGTTCAAGAAAAAATAATTAATTTTTTTTTAAAAGCTAAAAAATATTACCACTTTAAAAACGTTAAAACCCTTGTACTACAAGGGTTTTTGTTTCAAAAGTGTAAAACTTGAGATTAATATTTCAACTAAGAAACACTTTATCCTTTTATCCGTATAAAATCAATACGTATACAAAATATTTGTTACATTGTTCACAGTTTATTTTCTAAAAATAACGAAATAAATTCCTAACATTTGTTCTCGTCTTTAGCTTTTCTCACTAGATTTTTCCAACTTTCTGTCTATTTTTCTAAAAGAAAAATATCTACTCTACCCCCTTTTAAAATAAGCCCTTAATTAAGAAAAAAGCAAGAAAACACATTCTTGACAAAATATTTTTGAGTTATAAATTACATAGTGAGAGTGGTGAGTTATAAACAGAGTGTAAAATTGCATACATTTAAAAAAAATGTGCTAAGAAAAACAGAACTTACTTATCAATTGTAAATAGCTTTTATGATGCAACTATAAATGGCAAAGCTCATAAAACATATAAATCTTTTGGTAGTCTTGAGACTATGCTTGAACAAGGTATAAAAGATCCTATTGTCTATCTTGAAACAATGGTAAAAAAGTTAAATAAAAAAAGAAATAAAACCGATAATTGACCTATTTACTGTACATAAAAACTTTAAATTTGATTTATATGATGTTTTAAACTCTCTGATATATTCAAGAATAATTAAATTGTTAAGTAAAACATAAATCCTTTTCTAAGTAATACCTTACTTAGAAAAGGATTACTCTTTCTCCTATGTTCAATTATTAGAAGGATTAGATTTCTTCGGTCAAAATCATGAAAAATTTGTTGAAAATTTTACAAAATTAATCGCATCTAAATACTCTATTAATACAAAAAAAGCATATTTTGACTGTACTAATTTTTAATTTGAAATTGACAAAGAAAATAATTTTAAAAAGAAAGGACCTAGCAAAGAAAATAGACCATTACCTCTACTCTGAATGGGGCTTCTTTTAGATGGAAATCAAATACCTATTAGATTAAACCTTTTTCCAGGTAATGAATCAGAAAAACCAAAGATAAGGGAAATAATTAAGAGACTTAAACAAAAAAATGATTTAAAAACTAAAATTGTTCAAGTAGCAGGCAAAGGACTAAATTGTGCAAGAAATATATATGCAGCCAGAATAAATGAAGATGGGTATATTTTCTCTAAATCTCGCAAGACATTAGCTGAAACGGAAAAAGCATGGATTTTTAGTTCAAATGGCTACAAACCGGTGTTAGACAGTCAAAATAATGTTTTGTATTACATTAAAGATTGCATTGACGATTACACTTATAATATTGAAGAAAATGGTCATAAACGCACTTTTTCCATTAAAGAAAACGCGTTGTTACATACAATCCTTCATTAGCCAAAAAACAACTACTTGAAATAGAAAATTAGCAAGAAAAGCTTCCGAATCATGTTTATATAAAGCAAAAAAGAGTCAACTACACGCACCTAAAGGTACATGGTAGTTGACATTCTTTCTAGTACAAAAAATCAATCAGATAAAAAATTAGTTTTATTCTCCAGTTTCTATCTCTTGTTTAAAGATATCACTAGGAATTATTTCTTCACTTAAGCTTGTCTTTGCTGTTGAAATCAATCTCTTTGGTGCTAAAACATCATACGTTATTTCACCAATTCCAATAAAGCTTGATTTTTCACCATCATCAACATATATTCTGATACTTTGCTTATCAGTAGTTAACATGTTTACAGGCTTAACCCTAATAGTCCTTCCCATAAGCACATCTAAACCTTGTTTTTCAGATACAGTAATAATAGGTAAACTATGCACTGCTGCATCTACAGGTAATAAAAGCTTATCTAACGCAGAAAAACCAACTAAACCTTGATCATGAGCTTCTTTAATCACTCTATCAAGATCCTCGAATGAAACCATATTATCAACTGGATAATCTGCAACTTGTGTTCTGTTAAGCATAGTTACATGTGCACCACAACCAAGTTTTTCACCAAGATCATCAATTAAAGTTCTAATATATGTTCCTTTTGAACATCTAACATACATTAAAGCTTCATCACCTGAAAACTCTTTTAGTGAAAACTCATATATCTGAATTGGTCTAGCTTCTCTAGGAATTTCAATTCCTTCACGTGCATAAACATAATATGGCTTACCATTATATTTTAAAGCACTAAACATACTTGGAATTTGATCTATCTTTCCCATAAAAGTAGACATAGCATCAAGCAATTCTTCCTTTGAAAAATTTACTTCCTTTTCTGAAATTACTTGACCTTCTGCATCTGAAGTGTCAGTTCTTACTCCAAATTTAGCACGAACTTCATAACACTTATCTGCATTTAAAAGATATTGTGAATACTTTGTTGCTTCTCCTAAACAAATAGGAAGCATTCCAGTAGCTAATGGATCTAGAGCACCAGTGTGCCCTGCTTTTTGAGCATGAAAAATTCCACGAATTCTAATCATTGCATCATTTGACGTAATACCCTGCGGCTTGTTTAATAATATAACACCGTTGATATCACGTTTACTTCGTCGAGGCATTAAGTTTATCTTCTCCTATAGAAACCCAAAAACCATACTAATAATCTATTACTACGGCAATAAATTATTACTCTTCTTTAATATTATCACTATTTGTAGCTAAAGTTGCATCTTTCTTTAAAGTTTCAGTAATTAAATTAGAAATTCTCATACCTTCATCTAAAGACTTATCATAAAAGAAAGTAATTTCAGGTACAGCTCTTAACTTCATTGCTCTACCTATCATTGTACGAACAAAACCTTTAGCTTTATTTAATACTTTAATTGCAGCCTTAACCGCTTCAGCATCATTATCCATGAATGTAACATAAATCTTTGCATACATTAAATCACCAGATACAGTCACATCACTTACTGTAGCCATGCGAACTCTTGGATCCTTTAATTCTCTTTGCAAAATAATTGCTACTTCACGCTTCATTTGTTGAGCGATACGGTCAGCTCTATTAAATTCTCTTGCCATTAAAAACTCCATAAGTGGAGTTAAATATCAACTCCACTTATCTAAACTATATTATTAGTCTAATGTACGCTTAACTTCGATGTTTTCGAACACTTCGATTTGATCGCCTTCACGAACGTCTTGGTAATTCTTCACACCAACACCACATTCGTAACCGTTAGTTACTTCAGCAACGTCATCCTTAAATCTACGTAATGAATCTAATTCACCTTCAAAGATTACAACGTTATCACGTAACACACGAATCGGAGCAGAACGCTTGATCACACCTTCTGTTACCATACAACCAGCAATTAAACCGAACTTAGGATGTCTAAATACTTGACGAACTTCAGCTAAACCAATAATTTGTTGCTTGATTTCAGAACCTAATAAACCGCTCATAGCTTGCT
Organism: Ruminobacter sp.; assembly: GCA_036311285.1. GTDB lineage: Bacteria > Pseudomonadota > Gammaproteobacteria > Enterobacterales > Succinivibrionaceae > JAXJQF01. The sequence continues at coordinate 3,450 of JAXJQF010000122.1, forward strand.
TAACTTCATCAATTAAGTCATAGATAACACTATAGTATCTAATATCAATGCTGTTAGATTCGATAACTTTTCTTGCTGAGCTATCTGCACGAGTATTGAAACCAACAATAATTGCTGATGAAGCTGCTGCTAATGTAGCATCAGTTTCTGTAATACCACCTACACCAGAGAAGATAATATTAACCTTAACTTCTTCTGTAGATAACTTCAATAATGAATCAGTAATTGCTTCAACAGAACCTTGAACGTCAGCCTTAAGAACGATGTTAAGTTCAGATGCAGCACCTGTCTTAAACATGTTATCAAGCTTAGCCTTTTGTTGACGAGCGATCTTGATTTCACGGAACTTACCTTGACGATAGTTAGCAACTTCTCTTGCCTTCTTTTCATCTCTAACTACTGTAGCTTCGTCACCTGCAACAGGTACACCACTCAAACCTAAAATTTCAACAGGAATTGATGGACCTGCACTTTGTACGTTTTGGCCTAATTCGTTACGCATTGCACGAACCTTACCATATTCAAAGCCACATAATACGATATCACCAACGTGTAATGTACCTGAATTAATTAGAACTGACGCAACTGGACCACGACCTTTATCAAGTCTTGATTCAATTACAACACCAGAAGCCATACCTTCCTTAACAGCCTTTAATTCTAAAACTTCAGCTTGTAATAAAATAGCTTCTAATAATTCATCAATACCCATACCGCTCTTTGCAGATACCTTAACGAACTGAGTATCACCACCCATATCTTCTGATAAGATACCATGACGCATTAATTCATTGATTACGCGTGTTGGATCTGCAGTAGGCTTATCCATCTTGTTGATTGCAACAACGATAGGCACATTACCAGCCTTAGCATGTTGAATAGCTTCGATTGTTTGAGGCATTACACCATCATCAGCTGCTACAACTAGAACTACTATATCTGTAGCCTTCGCACCACGAGCACGCATTGCAGTGAATGCAGCGTGACCTGGTGTATCTAAGAATGTAATCATACCGCCGTTTTCCATTTCAACATGGTACGCACCGATATGCTGAGTAATACCACCAGCTTCACCTGAAGCAACCTTCGCCTTACGAATATAGTCAAGTAAAGATGTCTTACCATGGTCTACGTGACCCATGATTGTAACAACTGGAGCTCTTGGTTCAGCAACAGATTCAACATCACGGTCATTTAAGATTTGTTCTTCAAGTTCATTTTCTTTACGAACAATTACCTTATGTCCCATTTCTTCTGCAACTAATTGAGCTGTTTCTTGGTCAATTACCTGGTTGATTGTTACCATATCACCAAGCTTCATAATTACCTTGATAACTTCAGAAGCTTTAACAGCCATCTTTTGAGCTAAATCTGAAACGGTAATAGTTTCACCAATAACAATATCACGAGCAACAGTTTGTGCAGGCTTAACGAAACCGTGCATTTGTTGATTTAACTTTGCAATGCCTTTGATCTTCTTGTTCTTTTGGTTCTTACGGCTACCACGTTCTTCACGTTCTTCTTGCTCTTCGTGGCCTTTCTTACTATTAACTTTACCGCGACGACGACCTTTATTTTCTTCTTCGCGTTCTTGTTCTTCTTCAGCTTCCTTAACGAACTGTGATGAATATTCATCGTCATCATTTTGGTTAGCAGCGTTATCTTCTGCTTCCTTCCAACGACTTTCGTTTTCTTCCATCATTCTTCTAGTTTCGTCTTCTTGTTCTTGAAGTTTTCTAGCTGCTTCTTGTTCTTGAAGTTTTCTAAATTCTTCGTTTTCTTGTTCTTTACGAAGTTTTTCTTGCTTTTCTGCTTCTGAAACAACTTTTACTTGAGACTGCTGAACTTGTGCCTTAGCCTTTCTTTCAGCTTCAGCTTTAGCCTTTGCTTCAGCTTCTGCCTTTTTCTTTGCAGCAGCTTCTGCTTCAGCCTTAGCCTTTGCTTCAGCCTCTGCTTTAGCCTTTTCAGCTTCCATAGCTTTCTTCTTAGCTTCTTCTTCCTTTGTAGGAATAGTAAAGCTTCTCTTTTCTTTAATCTTCACTTTAATAGTAGAAGTAGTATTATTAAAGCCATTCTTATAAACGCCTGACTTACCATTACTAGAAGAACTTTCGCTCTTACGGTTTAATGATAGAGGCTTAGCACCACTCTTTTTGTTTTCTTCTGCCATATTTTATTAACCTTTATATATTCTTACACGATTTAAGTTTTATATTTGTTTCAATAATTCTAAGTAGCTTTTCGAATTATTGTTCGTCCTTAAACCATGTTAAATTACGTGCTGCTAAAATTATCTTACCAACCTTTTCAGCTTCAAAGCCTGGAATATCAGATAAATCATCTGTTGCACATTCTGCTAAATCTTCTAATGTTACAACTTCCATTTGAGCTAAAGCTCTAGCAAATACTGTATCCATACCTTCTAAGTTGATGATTTCTTCTGAAACTTTCTTTCCACTTGGAGTGAATACATTTAATCTTGCATCTTTTGCATATTCTTGTAATGTATTTGCCATTTCTTCATCGATTCCATCAATTGAGTTGATGATTTCTTGAGGATCAACGAACGCGATTTCTTCAATTGTTGTGAAACCAGCTTCAACTAAAGCTTCTGCAAAATCACGGTCTACATTTAAGCATTCCATGAATGTATTAGTTAATCTTTCAGCTTCGTCCATTGACTTCTTTTCCATTTCGTTGATAGTTAAAACCTTAATCTTCCAACCATCACCAATTAATGCAGAAGCTAACTTAACGTTTTGACCATTTGAACCGATAGCCTTAGCATACTTTCTTTCATCGTTATCAACACCAAATTCAACGATCTTCTTATCGTTATCAATTACAACGTTCTTAACTTCAGCAGGTTCCATTGCATTGATTACATATTGTGTAAAATCTTCATCGTAAACAATGATATCAACGTTTTCGTTACATAATTCACTTGAAACGTTCTTAATACGGCTACCCTTCATACCAATACATGCCCCCTTAGGGTCGATACGTTGGTTCTTAGCTCTAATTGAAACCTTTGCTCTAAAACCTGGTTCACGTACAGCATTGATGATTTCTAATTGACCTTCCGCAATTTCAGGTACTTCGATAGTTAATAATTCTTTTAAGAAATCTTCACTTGTACGGCTAACTTCTAATTGAGGACCTTTGTTATCGCTACGGATATCTAATAAAATACTACGTACACGGTCACCAGTTCTGAATGAATCCTTTGGTAACATGTTTGATCTACGTAATACAGCTTCAGCATTATTACCTAAATCTAAAGTTACAACTTCGCGGTTTGCTCTCTTAACAATACCAATTACAACCTTACCAACTTGAGCTTGGAATGCATCAATAATCTTTTGACGCTCAGCTTCCTTGATCTTTTGTTGTAATACTTGCTTTACAGTCATAGCTGTAATACGGTCAAACTCACCATCCTTACGTACGCTTTGTTCTTCATCTAATTGTTCTTCAATGTATTCACCTGGAACAATGTTTTCAACTTCAAAACGAGCAGCTTCTAAAGTGATTTCTTTTGAAGGATTTTCTAAAATACCATCTGTATCTACAACTAACCAACGTCTGTTAATTGTAAAATCACCATTCTTACAGTTGATAGTAGTCTTAATATCTACATCAGCATTAAACTTCTTTTTTGTTGCAATAGATAAAGCAGATTCTAGTGCTTCAAAAACGCGTTCGCGATCAAGACCTTTTTCATTTGATACCGCATCAACAATTGCTAATATTTCTTTTGACATTTTTTTACCTTAAATTATCTGTTATCTTATTACTTTTTAAAAACAGGAATTAATTGAGCCTTATTTACATTTGGATAAGCAATTTCAAATACTTCCTTGTCCACTAATAAATATAGAACATCACCTTCTATCTTTTCTAAAACGCCTCTGAAACGTTTTCTGTTAGCTATAGGCATACTAACTTCTATATTCATCTCACGTCCAACATACATACTTACTTGTTCAAATGTAAATAATGTTCTATCTAGACCAGGAGAAGATACTTCCAAATAGTATTTACTAGAAAACAAGTCTTCAACGTCTAATATATTGCTAATTTGCGAATTAAATTTTTCACAATCCTCGATAGTTACTCCAGTTTCTTTATCAATAAAAATCTGTAAAGTAGTCATCTTCGGATTACGAATAACCTTTACTCCCCATAAGCTAAGTTCTAATTCCTCAGCAATTGGAATTACAAGGTCAGCAACTCTTTGTTCTAATGTATTCAAGTACATACTCCTGTAAATAAATTTTTATAAAATTTATATAAAAAAAGCTCCGATCCCATTCGACCGGAGCTTTCTCTGATCTAGATTGTAAACTTAAAGCACTTATAAAATATGGCTTTAAGGTCTCTCGTTTCAATACATTGAAACCAAAGACAAATAATTTTATGTGATTCTACAAAATTATCGTAGTTTTGTCAAATGTTAAACTTCATGTATTTAGTAAAATTAAACATAATTTAATCAATTTTTACTAAATATTAAAATCCTAATTTAACCAAAGCTTCAGAATCCTTGCATCCTCTTGAATCCTTTAAATCACATGCTTTATCTAAATAATCCTTAGCTGTCTTATAATCAGCTTTTACACCATAACCGTGATAATAGAAACCTGCTAAATTATAACAACCTTTTGCATAATTAAATTCACATGCTCTTTCAAAGTGAATTCTCGCTTTCTCATAGCTTGAGTCTACCCCATTACCTAAATAGTAAAGTACACCAAGATTATATTCAGCCTCTCCATACTTTTTCCTACTTGCTTTTTGAAAATATTTATGAGCTTTTTTGTAATTTTGTTTTACACCTAATCCATTATAGTAAAGATTACCTAAACGAGTACATCCATATCCATTAGCGTCATAAAGGTAGGTACATGACTTTTTGTAGTAATTCTTTGCTTGAGCATAATCAACTTTCACACCTATACCTTTTTCGTATATATAGCCTAAAAAGGAACAACCTTTAGAGTTTTTTGAATTACATGCTATTTCAGCGTAAATTTTACCCTTTCGGTTATTCTTCTTTACTCCAAGACCTTTTAAGTAAATAGCTGCTAATTTATTACAACTCTCACTATCTTTATATCTACAACCTTTCTGATAATAATTTCTTGCTTGACTATAATTTTGTTTAACTTCTTGGCCAAAGAAATATAAATTACCTAAAAATGTACAAGCATCTGAAATATTAAGGTCACATGCTTTTACATTATATGATTTTGCTTTTTCTAAATTTTGTTCTACGCCAGTACCTTTATAGTAACTAAGCGCTAATTTTTCACATCCATGTCCTTCATTATGGTTACAAGCTTTCTCATAATACATATTAGCTTTAGCAAAATCTTCTTTTATTCCATTTCCTGATTTGTAATCATTGCCTAAAGTCAAACAACTTTTACTATTACCAAATTTACATCCTTTTTCAAAGTATCTTCTTGCTTGAGATTTATCTATAACTACCGAATAACCTTCTAAATACGCATGAGCTAAAAGATAACATCCATCACCATTAAATAAATTACAAGCCATTTCATTATACTTTTTGGCTTTTACATGATTCTGAGGAACATTTTCTCCATATCTATAAAAATAACCTAACCAGGCACAAGCTGCTCCATTACTTGAGTTACAGGCTTTTTCGTAACGTTCCAAAAGAGTCATTTTGTTATTAGAATCACTATCAATCATACTTTTTATATAAGTATCCTTGTCATTACATGCGTTTAGAGTCAATAAAACTCCTAGACATAAAATCATTTTCATCAGTAGTGTCATTCAATTACCTAAATACAAATCTGTAAAAATATAACCTAACGTAGTTTTAAAATTGTACTTTTTTTGATTGATATCATTATTAGCAAAAATGCTCATATACATATGTTACTTTGCATATTATTTTAACGAGTTTATTATACAAGAAATATTCCATTTTTTATTCTTTAATATTATTTATTTCCTTTTGAAATTTATAACAATTCCACAGTTTTAGAATCATTCACAAATAATAAAATTAAAGTAGTCAAATTAAGTATTTACCTACCTTAATTAAGAATATTTCTTCAGAATGATTATATATCTACATTCAATCTAATTCTGAACAACTATATAAAGAACCAAATGTTTTAAGCTTAATGATTTTACTAGTACTTACTGCTTCCTCTATTTACATTTGTATTTAAGATATTATTGCCATCTTGTTTTTCACTATCAATCAAATCTCTAACAGATAAATCTTTACCAAAGAACGCCTTATACATAAAGTTTGCTGCTTTTTCATGATCGTTTTCCCATAAAGAAATTAAGGTTGCTTGAGCATCAGCTTGTTTTTTATCTGGAAAATATTCTCTTAATAACTGAACAATCTCATTAGTTCTCGCTGAAATGGTTAAATCATTATTATAGGCATTAAGTTCGTCCCATAAGCCTTGATCTTTAGCGACTAAGTTACTAATCATCATAGGATCCATTTTATATTCCTTAGACAAAGTATTAAGCATAGAAGTAAAGCTCTCAACGCGTTCTGAATCTTGAATAACATTTCTTGCAAGTTCTTGTAAATTAGTTGAATACTCTTTTTGAGTTACTTTACTAATTGCACTACTCTTATTGTCTACTATATCTCTTGCTTGAGCTTTTATTATCTCTTTCCCAATCCCTTTGTCATTTAATGCACTATTAATTGAAGAATATAGCTTATTAGTATTAGTGCCTGAACTAACTCCTAAGTCCTCAAGCACAGAAGGACTTATTGGAAGTTTAAGATTAGCTCCAAATCCTAAACCAAGAGCTCCAGTAAGCTTGCTGCTTTGCTCTTTGTTCATACCAAACGATTTTGAGATACTGTCTGCCACTGATACAATTTGACGGTCTTGATAAGAGTTACTGTTTCGTATACTATTACCAAGACTTAAAATATGTTGTTCTGACAATGTATTTGCATTAATTTGCTTACTATTTTCTCCATAAGATTTTGAGAACTCTTCCATTGAAGACATAAGTCTAGTGTTAGCTTTAGTCAAAGATGATTGCATTGATTCTCCAAGACTTATTGTCGGAAGTCTTGTATCAATACCGGTTTGATAAACACCATTAACGTTTGAGGCTTGGTAAAGAGAACCAAAAGATAATACTGCGTCATTACTTACTAAGTTTGGAGCAAGTGGACTGTTTTTAGCACTTACCTTAGAAAGAACACCTTGCATTGATGCAAGACTTGCGACTGCATTACTAACTCCTATACCACCACTAAATACAATAGCACTTAATAAGAATGGCACAGACAAAGTTAAATAAGAAGCTATCAATAGATAAGTATCGACGGTATCAAAAATTTTTAAAATACCATCATAACTTGTTAATGAATAGCTAATACTCCTTAGTTCTTCACTCATGCTTGTTAAGACAAATACGTTAACTAAAACAAGCATTGGCTTAAAGCAACAAATGAATAGAGATATTTGAGTATATCTTATTGCTGTTCTTATACCGTTATACCCAAAAGCAAATAAGAATGACATAAGTGGAGCGAGTGCTAACAATAGACCTTCCATAAATGAAGCTATTGGTTTTATGTACTTATACCATAAGCTTTGTTTAACAGCTAATTCAACATTGGTGCGGTTTTGATTGTCAATTAAAAGAACATCTTCAGCAATTCTATAACTATTTTCTTCAAGATTATAAGCATAAGCACTCCTTAATATTGGGAGTAAATACATATTAAGTAGCAGTTTGTTACTATCAATTCCAATTTGACCTAATATACTTACTGCATCAAATACACTCATTGAGCTATCTACTAAGTCATCCTTAAAATGCTCAACTGCGTCAGTTTCATTTTTTTGAACCAACTTTACCCCAAATTGTTCAACCATTGGAGAAAGATAATTATATGCCTGAGTACAAGTAACATTCTTTCTTGTCCCGTCTATAACAACTTGAGTTCCATATATATTTGAAAAAAACTTAGAACCTTCAAATATATTTTCATTACGTCTTAGAGTATTTACATCTACAAACTTCAAATCCATTCCCGCAAATGTACATTCGACAAAATAATTTGTTAAGGATTGATATAAGCTTTTATCACTATCAAGTTCATTACCAAGTTTTGATGCTTCTTGTCTTAAATTACTAATGGTATGCAATGTATTTAAAAATTGATATGTATTTGTTTTAGGAACAGAGAATGCCTCCATTAAGTACTCAGATAATATGTTCCCAAATTTAGAAGTAAGACTTGCACTAAAAGCTATAAAAATAGGTACATCTGTTTTTATAACTGCTTCACCATATGTTTTGTGGTTATGGCTAACTAATGACACATCAGCCTTAACTCCAAACATACATAAATAAAAAAGAATAGATAAAACCAACTCCCCCCATGCAATACCTTCACCTTTGCTTATACCTTTTATAGATAACGATATTACATATAGTAAAGAACAAATTGCATAAACAGCCTTTGAAACGGGAGAATTGAAGAATAACACAATTGAATTTAAGATTTTATGCAAATACGTTATATCGTAAATACAATATATTTCATACATGAAGTATTACCTCACAAATTGTTGGAAAATATAATAATTATTTTTTTAGTTATAGTTAACGTTAGAATTTAGAAACTATTGAATATCTCGAGTTTAACAGTTTCTCTTCGAAGCATTGAGCCACAATGGATTGAGGTTAATCAATTGTGGCAATGTTTAATATAGAAAAAATTTTTTAAATTTTTTTTGACTTCTTTACATAATC
>JAXJQF010000123.1:0-4102 GCA_036311285.1 Ruminobacter sp.
AAAGGTTCTGAACCAGCTATCCTGTCTTGATGAAACCAGCACAAGGATAGCTAGGTACATTAGATAATTTTTCAAAAGGGGCTTAACAAGGGTTTACACGGAATCGCGTTCACTCTCTATCAATCATCATTTATTTTACATCCCGTAACTTTATTTATTAACTGTAACGCAGTCGTAGCTAAAGCTATCATGAACGTTACAGTTGTCTTTCTAGTATTGAGTTAGTGATTATTCATGTATTCAACAAATTCAGGTGTCTTTGACCAATATTTTATGCCCCAGTTCTCAAAGTTCCATTCATCCATGTAGTTGTTACATTCGTAGTCGATGTAGTATATAAGGTTATCTTGTACTACAAAGTTTGTTGGAAAGTAATCTATATTAGTGTTAGATGGATAAAGTTTTGAACACATTTCTTTTAGTTGGATGATGTATATTGATACGTCCTGGTCGTTTTTTACTAAATCATAGATAGTATCGCCATTAATATATTCTTTAAGTATTCTTTCATTAGCTATGTCGACGTCTAGCATTTTAGGAATGCGAATACCAATATCTTGTAAGCGTTTGTAGTCGTTTAGTTCTGATTCAATTTTATTTCCGAAGTTGTAGTACTCACAAGGTTCATGATGAATTTGTTTTACAACAAAATTATATGAATCATTGTCTTCTACTAGATAAGAATAACCTCCTTTACCTTTTCCCAGTAGTTTAAGCACAGTAAATGACTTGTTGTTAACTGTTATAGTATTGTCTTTGTTATTCATAGTTATATCCTTATGTTTAATATGGATTAGTAGGCAATGTACATAATTAAGAATATATGTATTCTAGGACGATTCTTAAAATTATAAAAGGACATTATTATACTTGTACCTTAGTTTAAGAAATAAAATTACTTTTAATGTAGATAATTTTCTTAAAATTATTAAAAGTGTAAATATCTAAAAAATGATTAGAATTTGAGATCTTAATCTAAATTAAAGGAGTTTTTTAAGAGATATGTTTTTCAAAAATATATTATTAAAAGTATTATATGCAAGTCTTATTACAAAGGTGCATATAAATAATAAAAACATAAAAGTAACTGTTGTATTAATGTGATTGTGACAATATTAAGAAGATTATCTTTGTAAAAAACAAGATGATTTTTGAAATAAAATTACCTGTGTACGGGTAATTTTAAATATTTGTTATAAGACTTTAATGCTTTCTTATGTTTCATACTATGTATGATTTATAAATAATTAGATAGTAACACTAATGTAATATAGATATGACAAATTTGAAAAGACATAATTTTTATATTTATAATCTATGGGAAAACTAATGAAAAAGAAATTATTAGTAACTGTTGTTGGTTTAGCAACATTAACATTATCTTCAGCATCATATGCATTCGATGAAGGCGAAATAACTATTTGGATCAATGGTGATAAGTCTTATGACGGTATCGCTAAGATTGGTAAAAAGTTCGAAGCGGATACAGGTGTTAAAGTTAATGTTGCTCATCCTGATCAAGTAGAAGTTAAGTATCAACAGACAGCTGCTGCAGGTCAAGGTCCTGATTTATTTATGTGGGCTCATGACCGTTTTGGTGAATGGGTAAAAGCTGGTTTATTACATCCGTTAGATTTAACTCCAGAATACATGAAGAAGTTCTCTGATCTATCATGGTCTGCAATGGAAGTTGATGGTAAGTACTACGGTTACCCAGTTTCAATCGAAGCTATCGGCTTAATCTGTAATAAAGATATCGTAAAAGAAGTTCCAAAGAACTTTGAAGATTTTGCAGCATTAGATAAGGAATTATCTAAGAAGGGAATCAGAGCTATTATGTGGGATTACGGTAATGGTTACTTTACATACCCATTAATCGCTGCTAACGGTGGTTATGTATTTAAAAAGGTTAAGGGTGGTTACGATATCAAAGACATAGGTGTTAATAATGAAGGTTCTAAAAAAGGCTTAAATTTATTAACTAATATGATTAAGACAAAGGTAATGGAAAAGGGCGTTGACTATGGCGTTATGGAATCTAATTTCGTACAAGGTAAGGTAGCTTGTATTATTAATGGTCCATGGTCATGGGGGCAATATGAAAACAAGAAGATGAATATTTCTGTTAACCCAATTCCAGCTGTTGATGGTAAGCCAGGTAAAGCATTCGTAGGTGTATTAGGTATGACTATCAATGCAGGTTCACCTAACAAAGACTTAGCTAAAGAATTTATGGAAAAGTATCTATTAACAGATGAAGGCTTAAAGGCTATGAACGATGACAAGCGTTTAGGTGTAGTTGGGTTAAAGTCATTCCAAGCTAAGTTAGAAGCAGATCCTAAGTTAGGTAAACACATTGCTACAACAATGGCAAACGCTCAAAATGGTGACTTAATGCCATCAGTACCAGAAATGAATAAGTTCTGGTCTGCATTTACAAGTGCATTATCAAATGCAACTTCTGGTAGACAAAGTGTTGAAGATGCATTAAATACAGCAGAAAGCAGAATTCGTTAATATCTACTAAATTAATAATTATTAGTAATACAAAAAAGCAGTTTTTATGACTGCTTTTTTTATTTTCAAATGATTATAAAAATAATATTTTGATTAATATTGTAGATAGTATAACTTTTAAATAGCTAGTAAAAATATGTGTTATATGAGTGTTTTTTAATATATTGTTTAAATGTTATTTAAACAGTATAATACGCAATTATTTATTAAAGATTCATGTAATTGGAGAATATAAATGGCAAATTTTGCTTTAGTTGGGGATATTGGCGGTACAAACGCTCGTTTAGCACTATGTGATATTGAAACAGGTGATATTTCAGAAGTAGAAGTATACTCAGCAGTTGATAATCCTAGTTTAGAAGAAGTTTTAAAGACTTATTTAAAGTCTCGTAATGCTGAAAATGTAAAGAATGCATGTATTGCTATTGCTTGTCCAATTACTGGTGACCATGTTGTTATGACTAATAACCCATGGGAATTTTATATCAGTGAAATGAAAGCAAACTTAGGTTTTGAACGTTTAGATGTAATCAATGACTTCACTGGTCAATCTATGTCTATTCCTATGTTAAAGCCTGAAGATTTTGTACAAATCGGTGGTGGTGAAGCTGATAAGACTAAGCCAGTTGCAATCTATGGTGCAGGTACAGGTTTAGGTGTTGCTCACTTATTTAATTTTGCTGACAAGTGGTACAGCGTTCCTGGCGAAGGTGGTCACGTTGACTTTGCTCCAAATAGTGAAGAAGAAGATCAATTATTAAGTGTGTTACGCAAAGAATTAGGTCACGTATCATGTGAACGTTTATTATCTGGTATGGGTTTAGTTAACACTTACAAAGCTATTGTTTTATCTGATAATCGTAAGCCTGAAGATTTAGAACCAAAAGATGTAACAGGGCGAGCTTTATCTGATAACCCTGATACAGATTGTTTACGTGCGTTACAATTATTCTGCGTATTGATGGGACGTTTTGGTGGTAACTTAGCATTAAATATCGGAGCATTTGGTGGTGTTTACATTGCTGGTGGTATCGTTCCTCGTTTCTTAGAATTTTTCAAGAACTCAGGATTCCGTGTAGCATTTGAAGATAAGGGTAGATTTAAGAACTACTTGTCTAATATTCCAGTATTTGTAGTAACTAATACGTTTACAGGTTTAATTGGTGCGGGTGCTTACTTAAGACAAAACTTAGGTTATAAGTTATAAATCTAAGAGTAAGATAATTTAATACTACTTATACGTGCGAAAATAATATTAGAATTTTTCTAGAAATACGTTATTAATTTGGCTCTTTACGGATTTTTTTGGATTGAGAGAGATGACTGGTATCTAATTAGTGTAAAGAAATAGTCCTCATCTTTTTGCATCTGTCTTTTAAAACAACCAATTATTTGGATAGGGAGTGCTATTGCACTCCCTATTTGTTTGAGTTGAATAATGAATACGTTCTTATTTAACTTCTATATTGTAGAGAATTATTTGTTGTTAGTTAAATTACTTACAGATAAAAATTATCGATAATTGTTAAGATTAATTTTTTTACTGTATCACGGATAAAAATTCACTGTTGTGATAAAATGGTTG
>JAXJQF010000124.1:0-24466 GCA_036311285.1 Ruminobacter sp.
GCATCAAGAGAAGGAATAGAATCTATAAAATCATCAGTCCATTTGATTTCTCCAACCTTACCACCTCCTAAAATTCTACCAACAATTTTTGTTGAGCCAGATTCTCTGTAAGAACGCTTCTTTTCTTCATCCCAAGCATTCTTATAAGTATATAAAGAGTATACTTTCCCTGATTTCATACATAAAAGACGTGGTAATGTAGGCTTTGTAATAAACATGATTTTATCCTTTATAGATATTTAACTTACCTATCTAGTATAACATATAAAAAATAAGAACGCTATATTTTTCTAGCGTTCTTGAGAATTTTTTTAATAAAAATTTTTAAACTATCTATACTCGCAAAATTTCGGAAAACCAAAGGATTCATTACACAGTTAGTATAATGAATCCTTTTTTTCATTCAACTACATATCCAATAACGCTAAGCTTTTAATTTTAAACTTTTCATTATTTTGCTTTTGAAAATGATTCATAATTTCATCAGGAAGATGCTTTACATTATTTTCTTTGTCGTAAATATCAGCATTAAAGATAACGTGTTTATCTTTATTGATATAAGCAGTCCAATACACTAAATACACTGGTACGGCGTCTTTTACTACTGCCCATTTAGTTTTACCACTCTTAATAATCTTATTAATTTGTCTAGGAGTGTATTTTGTTTTACGAAGCAAATACTCTGCGAGTTCTCTCGCCTTCTCAACACGAACGCAACCAGAACTTAAAGCTCTATATGAACGTGTAAAGTTCATAGGAGAAGAAGTTGAATGTAAATATACAGAATCCTTATTAGGGAAACTAAACTTATATTGTCCTAACGCATTTCGACTGCCTGGGTCTTGAACAATACGATAAGACCTAAACCCTTGGTCTGTTAATGCTGAATCAGACAACTGATGAGGATCCACTACATCATTATTAACATCTAAAATACTAATTCCTTTGTTATTTAAATAATCCCTATCCTTTCTTAAAATAGGTAAATAATCTTCCTTTAAAATAGTATCAGGAACGGTCCATGTAGGGTTTAAAACAACATTTTTTATATCACTAACAAGCGTTGGTGTCATTCTATCCTTTCTTCCAATAACGACCTTACTTTCTATAATACTTTCATTATTATCAATAACTTGCATCTTCATTTCAGGGATATTAACAATAACATAATTATTATTACTTTCAAAACCAACATCATTTAATCTTATAATTGAGCGGGCAAGTAATATAGCTCTTTCTTGATTGGTCATAAATAAAAGTTTATAGCTTAGTTCCCCCATAATACCATCAGGAGTTAAATCATTAGCCTTTTGAAAATTCTTAATAGCGTGCTCTAATTCATCATCATAATAAGCTCTTAAACTAGCTGTCTTTGATAAAAAACCTCGTTCCATCAATGCTTTTTTTAATAGTACTACAGCTTCTCCTTTTGAACTTTTATCAATTTGTACAAAATCGTAAATTTGAAGCTTTTCGTCTTTTGTATTTAAATACTTAACCAGATTCTTTCTATATTCCAAATAATTATCAATTCTTGGACGTAAAACCTTTAGAGACACTTCCATACTTGGAGTATGAACCATACTCTTATATTCTTTAATCTCAGCATTAGTTATTCGTACATAATTAGATATAAATTGAAGATTTTGCCTTTCATCCCAGCTATAGCTATAAAACTTCTCCCTAAAGTTTTTAATCATAAAATAACTTACCATTAACTGATAAGAATAAGATTGTTTGTTATCTTGAGCACTGTTTAATAATTTATCGAATTGAATAGCATATCTTTTATCAAAATTAGCTGTCGCTAACTCTAACAGTTGATACTGAATCTCTAATTGAGCATATTTAGAAGGCATACCATAGAGTACATTAGCATGCTTATTTGGTTTGGAAACTACTGTTTTTATTTTTTCAGATGCAAATGTATCTGCACTGAAGAAAACAATACATCCCCAAAAAAACGACAAAAATAATACACTAAAAAATCTTATGGTTGTTTTATTCATATATATTCTTCTAATTATTTTATTATAAATTTAAAAGCAATTAAGTCTAACTCCGTGAACTTTATATTACTATTAATATGATTTATAATACTTGACCATTTTCACTTTTTTATTTAATTGATTACAAAAAGAACAAAGCTAGAGTTTTTCTCTAGCTTTGTGATTATTTAATTAAGTAATTATATTACTTTAATGTGCAATCTAATTCATTACCACAGTTGTTAGGACATTCTGGACGACATACACCATCACCACAATCAACTTCGCAGTTTTCTGGACATTGATCTGAACAAACTCCATCACTACAATCAGTTGAACAATTTTGAGGACATGCATCTGAACAAATACCATCAGAACAATCAATAAAATTTTGTTTAATAGTTAATTTATATTCCTTAGTAGTTGTATCAACGCCATCAGTTACACTCAATGTTACAGTATAATTACCTGGATTTTTATAACTATAGAAATGAATCTTCTTGTTATTAACAACCTTAACTGAACCATCACCATAATCATATGTTGATACAAGTGCATCACCATCTTCATCATATGAAGTATTAGTAAATGTTACACTGTAACCATCAACTGTATACTTTAATTCAACTACAGGTGCATGATTAGGAGCTACTTCACAACCATCACCTTTACAAACTAAAGTAATTTCCTTAGTAAATGGAGAACTGTATTTTTGACCATCAAAAGCCTTTAAAGTTACAGTATATGTACCATATTTATCATAAGTTACAGTTGGATTAACTTCTTTAGAACTCTTACCATTACCGAAGTTCCAAGAATATGATAAATCTTGGCTTTCTTTATCTGTAGATTCATTTGTGAACTTAACAGTCTTATCAGTAATAGCTGTAAAAAATTTTGCAACAGGAGCTTCATTTTCAGGATCGATTGGCTCATCAAAAATTGGTTCATCAAAGTAGTTATCCTTCTTTTCTTCTCCAGAATTGATCATGTCATCAAACTTACCTTTGATATCATCCTTAGAAGCTTGTTGTTCATCAAACGCTTCTTTTACGCGGTCATAAGAACCATTAACTTGTTGCTTGATTTCATCAACAGATAAATCAGTAACTTCAGTTCCTGCTAAACCAAGCTTGTTGAAAACGTCATTTAAAGTTTCGTAATACTTGTTAGTTAAACCTTGCTTTGAGAAATCAACACTTTCAGGTAAAACTGCTGCTTCCTTTAGAGCCTCAGCGCCACCTAATTTATCTTGTAAATTAGATAAAGCATTTAATGATAAAGGTGTAAATAAAACTTTTTCACTTGATGCAGTTGATTCAATATTTTTAATTGAATATCTTAATATACCATTACTGTCATTTACAGCAATAACCTTACGGTTTAAGTAGTCAGACTTATCAGTTTTTTCAGTCCAAGATAATCTTGCTACACCATTGTTATCAATTTTACTTGTTACAGCTTCACCAGAGCATGAATCGTCATCATTACTATCTATACAAACAATATTCTTGTCTGAAGATACAGCGTTTGTTGATACATTCGCATTACCTAACTTATCATCTGTATCAAACTCTACCTTTACATCCATTACATAAGTATATGATGTTGGTGTAGGTGTAGGTGTTGGAGTTGGAGTATCATCGTCATTGTTTCCGCCACATGCTGTTAACACTACAGCAGACATCACAGCAAGAGAGACTTTTGATAATTTAAACATTTATAAACCTCTTTACGAAATTTGTCGAACTAAAGGGGATTACTCCCCTTTAGTAATCATTATTCCTTATACCAAATAGTTACAGCAGTACCTTCAGCAACATTATTACCAGTTGTATTGTCTGCATTAACAGTTACAGCATGAACCTTCTTCTTCCATCCATCAACACCATCGATAGTCATGTTGTTACCACTGTTGATAACCATCTTAATGTTTTTCCAAGAGTCACCTGCTGCCGCGCCATTAATATCAACAACGATAGCTCCATCCTTGCCGTATGTAGTAACATTGTTTTCAATTAAATTGCGAGTTGGCATTCTAAATGCTGGGTGAGCATTACGCATTGCAATCATACCCTTATAGTAGTCAAACACTGCTTGATTAGTCTTCTTTAAGCCCCATTTAATGTTGTTTACATCACCAGGAGTCTTATAAGAGTTGTGATCACCATTCTTTGAACGAGAAAATTCTGCACCAGCATGAATGAACGGAATACCCTGACTTACTAACATAATACCGTTACCATAAGCTTGTAATCTTGAAGCGTATTCGCCACTGATTTTCATCTTAGTGATCTTATCAGCTAATGTTAAATTATCATGAGCTGTTAAATAGTTAATAGATTGTTCAGGATCTGCAGCGAATAATGGAGTCCACATATTGGTATTATCACCAATAGCGCCCTTTACACCTGCTGAAACACATTCAACATTATTACTTACACCTGCACCTAAGTCATGGTATGTCATGTTGAACATAAATCCGCCAACATTGTTATCAGAACCACCCTTAACACATTCACGGAACTTACCATTGAACACACCAACATGACCAGAAACGCCTTGTCTAATTGTACCCATACGAACGCGAGTTCCTTCTGATGGGTCTGTCGCATAACCATTCCAAGGTTCGCCATATATTAATAGATTACGTTCTGGATACTTATTATTTAAGTATTCACCCCATTCCTTGAAGTCTTGGATATCAAAAATACCTACTAAGTCGAAACGGAAACCGTCAACGTTATATTCTGTTAACCAATATTCTAATGAGTCACGAATGAAACGACTAACCATATCATTCTTAGAATCTGTTGAATTACCGCAACCTGATAAGTCTGTTGAAGTATAGTACTTACCAGTAATGTTTTGGAACATTTCTTTATTGTATGTATGGTTATATACAACGTCCATGATTACACGGAAACCATGCTTATGGAATTCATCAACCATTTCCTTGAACTCTTTAACCTTTTGGTTATAGTTTTCAGTCTTGAACGCAGATGAATATCTGTCTTCAGGAACGTTGAAGTTTACAGGATCATACCCCCAGTTGTAGCAAGAATCGTTTTGTGAATCTACATCAGAACATGTACCAAAATCATATATTGGTAATAACTGAACGTGAGTAACACCTAATTCCTTTAAGTGGTCGATACCAGTCTTTAATCCTTCTGGAGATTTTGTACCAGTTTCTACCATACCTAAATAACGACCTCTATTAGCATCTGATACACCTGAAGATCTATCTACTGTAAAGTCACGTACGTGAACTTCATAAATAATAGCATCTTCACGATTCACTAATGTAGGACGCTTTGCCCAACCTTGTGGTAAGTCTGTCTTACGCATGTTCATAACAACGTTTCTGTTATCAGAAGCTACAACGCCAACACCATCAGAACCAGAATAAGTTGTTGGAACAACCATCTTACCATATGGGTCTCTTACAGCTTTACCATTGATCTTAAATTGGTATGTTTTTTGATCTAAATCGCCTGTTACCTTAACTTCATAAACATCACTATAGCCATTTACAGAAGTCTTTGTTAACTTATGAGTTTGACCATTTACATCAACAGTTACATTTGAAGAATCTGGAGACCAAATTCTAAATGTTGTTGCATCCTTAGTGTACTGTGCACCTAAGAAATCATAGGCATATTGAGAATCTTCACAGTTATTTGTTGTACCATCGATTTCACAATTAACCTTAGTGTCACTTATTTCAATAAATTCACAATCTGTACCTTGGCAAACACCATCTACACAGTCTTTACCTGAATTACATTGTGTACCACACTTTGGTCCTTCACATACTTCTTCATATGCGCAATCTGTACCTTGACAAATACCATCTACACAATCAGCACCCTTGTTACACTTAGTACCACATAAATCACCTACACATGTACCTGTTAATGTAGCTGTAACAATGTTAGTCTTTTCGTTATAAACGATATCGTATGTACCCTTATCAATTGCGATGAAATCACCTGCAGCTGATAAAGCCTTACCTAAAGTACCACCAATAATTACACATTGAGAATCTGCTAATGCTTCAATCTTGAAGTTGTTTTCATTCTTAGTGAATGCGAAATTTAATAATTCCCAAACACCTTCAGACTTCTTAGTGAATTCATTAGTACCGTAATTATCTTCAGATGCACGAATTGCAACTTTCTTGTAACCTGTATCAGTTGAACCATCTCTTACTGTTACAGATTCAGTTTTACTATTAGATGCTCCCTTTGCATCCTTTACAACTAACTTAACAGTATAAGTACCATCTTTATCATAAGTAACACTTGGAGATTTTTCAGTTGATGTCTTACCATTACCGAAATCCCAAGAATAAGTTAATGCATCGCCATCCTTATCACTTGAATTGTTTGTAAATGAAACTGTTAAACCTTTTACAGACTTAGTAAAGCTTGCTACTGGATCATTATTTTGTGCAGCTGTTTCGATTAACTCAAACTTTAATGTCTTATCGTGAACATATAGCGTATATTTTCCTGTTTGAGAAATCTTCACGTCGCCATCAGCTTTATCATTAAGAGCTAAAGTATCAGCTGAATCACCCTTACCATATACTTTACCATCTGTCCATGCACATCCGTCTGTAATCTTGAATCGTTGATCACCACTAGCATCGCCTTTACCGCTTAAATCTAAATTAATAGACCACTTATCTGTAGCGGCACTATAAGTCATTGGAGAATGTTCCCAACTATTTGATGTACCAGCGTAACATAATTTACCTTTAGAAGGAGTATAAATTTGCTGACATTCTTCTTCATCAGGATTTAACATACAGAAACATCCATCTGTTGTAGGATTTGCTTCACAATAAGATACACAAATTCCTGCAGAATTAGTTTCTTCACCTTTACATATACATGCTGATGTGTTCTTACCAGTTGTTTCACAGTAAGCATTACATGTGTTCTTATCTGATTGATCCTTACAAATACATTGAGCTGAAGTAGAATCTAATTCACATGGATCAACTTGCTTACCACAGTATTCACCAACACAGATAGCTGCTGCTGCTTTACCCTTAATAGTAAACTTAGCTTTACCACCTGATACTGTAATTTGAGCGCCACCACATGGATCTTCTTGACCTAAAATATCACAGTATGTTCCATCTGGAACGTTAACTGCAAATTCTTTAGTAACTTGTGAATCACCTGTATTTTGAGCATAGAAGCCCTTGTTGCCTCTGTTGAACCATAAAATACCGTTATCAAAGCCCTTTGTAGATACTGCTGTACCTCTTGTTGCTCTAGCAAATCGAGTAGCGTTTAAAACCCAAGGCACTCGGTGTTGACACTTCCAACCACCTTGACATAAACCATCACCTAATGGGCCACCTACGTCATGTGTATAATCACTTATTCTTCCCGCATTACCACTATTAGGATCATGAACATCAAATCTATATCCTGAATATACTTGACGTACCTTACCATGAGGCCATACAATCATCCAAGACTGAGCTAAGTGATAGTTTGGATAATCTTGAGTTGGCATTGAACAAGTACCAGCAGAACAACGTCCCCATTCATCATCGTGGTTGTTTACGAATACTTCTGAAGTTTCACTTGACAAACCATCGCCTGAAGTAATATCTAAAGCAGACTTATAATCCTTTTTCCAATGATAAGCATTAGCAATCTTCCATACATACGTAAAGTCAGTTACAACGTTACCAGGGTTATTTTGATACTTATTAGGTTGAATATCTGCAGCTTCACCACCACTTCCAATTACTTCGTAGTACATTGGAACTGTTCTACCTACTTTTGATTTTAATTTGTTTGCAATTGAAGCAAGATCTGTATAACCCATATGCTTAGCAGCATCGATACGGAAACCGTATACCCCCATATCAACTAAGGGCTTTAAATATAAATCTACGATCTTATCTTGAGTACTTGGATTATCTGTTGCAACGTCTCTCATACCTGACAAATCACAAGTACGAACATGTTCAGCATCACCATAGTTGCTGATTGTACAACGTCTGTTGTGATAATCTTCGTTATTTAATGATTCATCACCCCTTTGGTTAAACACTGCGTCAGCAAAAATCTTAACACCTACTTTGTTACAGCGTTGAATCATATCCTTAAGATCTTGTGCAGAACCCGTCATAGTATTATGATCGTTCCACTTTAATGGTTGGTACACAGCCCACCATACACCTTGATTGTCAATATGTTTTGCAGGTTGGGAAATTTGGATACCATCCATACCCGCAGGGCCCCAATGTTTTTCACACTCTTCAGCAATTAACTTGTAAGGCCATTGGAATGGGTGAACAATAATCATTTCGTCACCAAAGTCCTTTGCCATTACACTTGATGATAATGCTAAAGCAGAGATTGATGCAGCTGCTAATGCTACGCGCTTCATTTTGAAGGTCATTAACTAATCCTCTTTAGTCTAAAGTCAATAATGAATATATTAATGAGACTAAAAAAGGACTTTTATGCTGTAAAGCTTTTAGCCTAGCTAGTCTAACATGGTATTCATTATGTGTGTATGTGTATCTAAAGTTTTATATTTAATATTTAATTTGTAATATCATTCATTTCTCATAGATATAGCACTAACTAAATACTAAATATATGAAATCGTTTGCAATATTATATTACAGATCAAAATCTAAAGTAATGCATAAAATCACAAAAATAGATATTTTTGACTAATATCACATTTAAGTGATTTTAATCAAAGTTTTATTTATTTTTTTTATCTAACAACACAACCAACCTTTGTTTTGTTAACATCTTACACACTACTTACTTATATTTTAAGAAAGTTTTAGACAATTCTTTTATATAAAAACATATAAAAACATATAAAAACATATCAAAACATAAAAAAACTATTTTATGAACCATACTAAGATTTGAATTAACTAATATAAAACAATCATTTAATAATTTAAACCAGTTAAAAAACAACTAAAAAATATAACTTCACGTGATATATTTTCAACAATTTTATCTAAATAACACATAACCATAATCAAAACTATTATAATAACAATCATAATAGATATTATGTTAATGCCGAGAGTATAATTACGTGCAAGTTAATCAATCATAATTCACCTCAATAATTAAATTAGAAATTACAAACAAGGATAACACAATGGGCTGGTTTAGCATAAAAAAAAATGATACTAATAGAAATGACCTTACCATCTTTGCACCTATAACAGGAACATCAATTCCTTTAGAAGATGTACCTGAACTTATTTTTAATCAAAGAATTGTTGGTGATGGTTTAGCTATTAAGCCAAGTAACGGTCAAGTTATGGCTCCTTGTGATTGCGTTATTAAAGAAATATTCAAAACTAAGCATGCTCTAGTGCTTTCGTCAATACCATGGAACTTAACTATATTCATTCATGTCGGAATCGAAACAATGGAAATAGGAGAGAACAATATATTCAAGCCTTTAGTAAAAGAAGGAGAACAAGTTAAAAAAGGCACCCCTATTTTAGAATTTGATATTAATGAACTACAAAAGAAAATTCATACACTCTTAACTCCTGTAATAATATCAGCAGAATCATTATCAGCGGTGAGCGATATGGAAAAAGTTACAGGCCCATGTACAGCAAATTCAACACCATGTATCTGCATTAACGTACATAAAGATTTTAAAAACAAATCTAAAGAATAATTCTCATATCCTTTATACTATTTAAGTTATAAATATTACTTAGATTGATTAAAAAGAACCCAAATAAAAAGATATGTATAAATCTTAAAAGACATATACATATCTTTATACAAATTAACTAAAAGAATCTAAAAATTCTTTACAAATAATCACACACTTAAAACTTAAGACTAACAGTTGTTAGACAACTTTAATTTCAAAAAATTCATAAAAACAAAATAAATTTATTTAAATAATTTTATCCATTGACACTCCGACAAATAACGTGTAAAACTAAACTAACATCAAAAAATTAGGAAGAATAACATGAGCTTTAACATCGAAAGAAATGATAAAAAAAGAGTTATTATTGTCGGTGGTGGTTTCGGTGGACTTCAATTAGCCCAAAAGTTACGAAACTCAGGTTTACAAGTGATTTTAATTGACAAAAACAATTATCACCAATTTCCACCTCTTATCTATCAAATTGCAACCGCTGGTTTAAACCCTGCGTCAATATCATTTCCTTTTAGAAAAATCTTTGAAGATAGAGAAGACTATTTCTTTAGAATGACAGAGCTTAGAGCAATCTATCCTGAAGAAAATTACATTCAGACTTCTATAGGTAAAATTGATTATGATTACCTAGTATTAGCGTGTGGAACTAAGACTAACTTCTTTAATAATAAAAACATTGAAGATGTTGCTATGCCTATGAAGACTGTGTCCGAAGCAATGGGTTTAAGAAATACTTTATTATCAAACTTTGAACGTTCAGTTACTTGCTCAACAGAAGAAGAAAGAGAACAACTTTTAAATGTTGTTATCGTTGGTGGTGGTCCTTCTGGCGTAGAAATAGCTGGAGCTATAGCTGAAATGAAGCAACACGTATTACCAAAAGATTACCCTGATATGGATACAAACTTGCTACATATCCATTTAATACAAGGCGATGACCGTTTATTAACAGGCATGGGACCAAAAGCTTCTAAAAAATCTTTAGAATTTTTACAAAAGCTAGGTGTAAATGTAAAACTAAGTACATTTGTAAAAGACTATAAAGACAACGCCGTTTACATGAGTGATGGAACATCTATCCAAACAAAGAATTTAATATGGGTTGGTGGTGTAAATTGTGAACCGATTATTGGTATCAAAAAAGAACAAATGGGAAGAGGTTTTAGAATTTTAGTTGATAAATACAATAAAGTTGTTAACTCTAATAACATCTTTGCAATTGGTGATATAGCATTAATGGAAAACTGCGATGCTAACTATCCACATGGTCACCCTCAAATGGCTCAACCTGCAATACAACAAGGCGCCCTTTTAGCTAAGAACATTATCAAATTAGCAAAAAATAAAACGAACCTTAAAGAATTTTCTTATAACGACCTAGGTTCAATGGCTACAATTGGGAAAAACAAAGCTGTAGCAGAAATTGGCAAGATGAAATTCTACGGATTCTTCGCTTGGTTATTATGGATGGGGGTACACTTAGTATCAATACTTGGTATCAGAAACAAAATATTTGTTTTTATGGATTGGATATGGAGTTATTTTACATACGACCGTTCAAATAGAATGATACTTCAATCATTTAAGAGTCGCGGTTTAAAGGATTTAGAAAAATTCCAAAAAACAAACCATTGGGGTGATATCAAAAACCATGAAGATAGAGAATAATTAGAACATACTATTTATTAACAAATACTTAACGCATATTTTAAATCTATAAGATATGCGTTTTTATTTACTTTTGATAGAAATTTAAAACATAGAATAAACAAAGCCTCGCAATAATGCGAGGCTTTAATTTATCAATTTAAGTTAAGATTATAAGTTCTTAACGATTTCTTCTACAGACCCCTTAGCATCGCCGAAGCACATGTAAGTATTTTCCTTGAAGAATAATGGGTTTTGAACACCAGCGTAACCAACGCTCATAGAACGCTTAAATACAACAACATTCTTAGCATTCCAAACTTCTAATACTGGCATACCAGCGATTGGGCTGTTTGGATTTTCTAATGCAGCTGGGTTAACTGTATCGTTAGCACCAATTACTAATACTACATCAGTATCTGAGAAATCGTCATTGATTTCATCCATTTCTAATACGATATCGTATGGAACCTTAGCTTCAGCTAATAACACGTTCATGTGACCAGGTAATCTACCAGCAACAGGGTGGATACCGAATCTTACATTAACACCCTTAGCACGTAACTTAGAAGTTAATTCAGCAACTGGGTATTGAGCTTGAGCAACAGCCATACCATAACCTGGAGTGATGATTACTGAGCTTGCATTCTTTAAGATATCAGCAACATCAGCATATGACATTTCACGGTGTTCACCTTGTTCTTCATCGTCTGCAGCTACAGGAGCATTACCAAAACCACCTAAAATAACTGACATAAATGAACGATTCATAGCCTTACACATGATGTAAGAAAGAATTGCACCTGATGAACCTACTAATGAACCTGTAACGATTAATAAGTCATTGCTTAACATGAAACCTGCTGCTGCAGCTGCCCAACCTGAGTATGAGTTAAGCATAGAGATAACAACAGGCATATCAGCACCACCGATAGAAGCAACTAAGTGGATACCGAATAATAAAGCAATGATTGTCATAGGAACTAAGCATAATAATAATTGTACAGACGCATTAGATGTTGATAAGAACACAACCATTAACACGAAAGAAACAACTAAAGCTGCTAAGTTTAACATGTGACGCATAGGTAAAACTAATGGCTTAGATTTGAAGATTGCTAACTTGAAGCTACCATTTAACTTACCATATGCAACAACAGAACCTGTAAATGTTACAGCACCGATAAACACGCCTAAGAAGATTTCAACTAAGTGAATATATAATTCCTTACCAACTAAAGCATGAGAAGAACTGCAAGATAAAGCATCTGCTTGTGCAGCAGAAATAGCTTCAGCACTAGCATCTACTGGTACTGAGAACATTGTTGGACAAGAAGCATAGATTTCAAAGAAACTGTTAAAACCAACTAAAACAGCTGCCAAACCTACGAAGCTATGTAACATAGCAACTAATTCTGGCATTTGAGTCATTTCAACTTTCTTTGCTAAATATAAACCAATAGCAGCACCAACGATCATTGCAACAACAATGATTAACCAACCCATTGCAGTATTAACTTCTACAAATGTAGCTAATAGAGCAATAGCCATACCGATTATACCTGAAGTACAACCTAACTTTGCAGTTTCTTGCTTAGATAAACCAGCTAAACTTAAAATAAAAAGTAAAGCGGAGATAATATAAGCTACGTGAACTAAACCTTCCATTTATTACTATCCCCTTCCTTTAGTCCTTTCTAAACATCTTAAGCATACGCTTAGTAACAGCGAAGCCACCAAAGATATTGATTGAAGCAATTAAAATAGAAATCGCACATAACACATATACGATAAATGAAGGTTCGTGACCATTTCTAGCAATCAATTGCACTAACGCACCAACTACAATAATACCTGAAATAGCGTTTGTTACAGCCATTAAAGGAGTGTGTAAAGAGTGAGATACGTTCCAAACAACATAGTAACCAACAACACAAGATAATACGAATACTGTGAAGTGAGGTAAGAAAGAAGCAGGAGCAAAAATACCAACTAATGCCATGAACGCTACTAAAGAACCTAATACTAAGTATTTTACTAATGGATTAGCCGGCTTTTCTTCTGCCTTCACAACAGGAGCAGCCTTTTGTTGTTGAGGAGCAGCACTTACATTGATAACAGGACGTTCAAAATCTGTCTTGCCATCTTTACAAATAGTCATGTTACCTAAAACAACATCTTCTAAATCAACGTTGATGTTACCATCTTTTTCTTTACTTAATAACTTAGATAAGTTAACTAAGTTAGTAGAATATAATTGAGAAGATTGAGTTGGTAAACGGCATGGTAAATCAGTGTAACCAATAACCTTAACACCATTTGCTGTTGTGTGAACCTTACCAGCTTGAGTATATTCACAGTTACCGCCTGTAGCTGCAGCTAAGTCAACAATTACAGAACCAGCCTTCATAGTATCAACCATGTCCTTAGTGATAAGAACAGGAGCCTTTCTACCAGGAATAGCAGCAGTAGTGATAATGATATCTACATCCTTTGCTTGTTCAGCAAATAATGCCATTTCAGCCTTGATGAATTCATCACTCATAACCTTTGCGTAACCATCAGATGATGAACCGTCTTCATCCTTAAAGTCTAACTTTAAGAATTCACCACCCATTGATTCGATTTGGTCAGCAACTTCTAAACGAGTATCGAATGCTCTAACAATAGCACCTAAAGACTTAGCTGCACCGATTGCTGCTAAACCAGCAACACCAGCACCGATTACTAAAACCTTTGCAGGAGGAACTTTACCTGCTGCAGTAACCTGACCGCAGAAGAAACGACCAAATTCATGAGCAGCTTCAACTACAGCACGGTAACCGCTGATGTTCGCTGTTGAAGATAAAGCGTCTAACGCTTGAGCTCTTGAAATTCTTGGCACCTTATCCATTGCTAATACTGTTACGTTCTTAGCATTTAATTTTTCAACTAATTCTGGATTTTGAGCAGGCCAAATGAATGAAACTAAAGTTGTACCAGCCTTTAATGTTTCAATTTCTTTATCGTTTGGAGCTAAAACCTTATAAATTAAAGAGCATGCCCAAACTTGAGCCTTAGTTCCGATTTCTGCACCAGCTTCTACATATGCATTGTCGTCAAAGTTAGCTAATTCACCAGCTCCTTTTTCAACAAGAACTGTAAAACCTAACTTCATTAGATTTTGCACTGTAGCAGGTGTTGCAGCAACACGAGTTTCTCCAGCGAAACTCTCCTTAGGGATACCTATCTGCATTTCTGTTTTCCTAAAAATATTAACAACATAAAAATTTTTATATTTTGTGCTTTTTTTACAAATAATGTGATTATACTACCATTTTCAAAAATTTTATATATTTTTTAATAATAGTATTTTTAGAAAACATTTTCTCAACTAACATGAACTTACACTATCATTTCGTTTTTTTTTTTAACAATTGCAAATTAAGCTTTTGTACAATCTTCATACAAAAGCTTAACCATTAGTAAGATTGATAAAAACTAGAAATTGAAATATTTTTACTCATCTTTTAAATCAAATAATTCAGTAAGAATGTCTTTATAATCATCATTATACCTTTTCGAATAATCAGAAAGTTTTTTAGATACTTCATAATTAGTACTAACATTAAATTCTGATTTCAAATAGTCATCAAGCATGAATCTATTAATTCCAATCAAATGTCTTGACAGTTCTGACGCAATCCTTTCAACATCATCCTTTTTTTGTACTGAAACGGAATATATCTCATTCATTGTATATATATTTAAATTATACTTTATTTGGGTTACTATCTTATATCCTCGTCTTCTTATACTATGACGTCTTGATGAATAGGATTTTCTACGAACCCTTTTTTTTTCTATTTGTTCTAACGGTCCGATCCAGGCTATTTCTTCAATAGGTATAACATTAACCCAGTAACGGTCGAATCCACCCCCTTTTATCACCAACAAAAGATCCTCTAACAAAATAATATTTGATTTCTTTAAATGATATTTATTTTCACCATTCTCAATACTATACGAATTAGCATATAGGTATTTACCATTTTCAATTTCTGAATTGATATATTTTGCCAGTTCTTCCTTTGAGAATGGCAAATAATGTGGAATTACATTTACACCATCGTAGTACGGCTCCTTGGAAGGAAAACTATGTTGTATTATTTTATACGCAAACACAGGTCCCAAAAAAAACGTCACAAACAAAATGATTATTTTCTTTGGTATAACATAATCAGACGTAAATACCTTATATGTAGAAATACACATACAACATAAGCATATAGGAATTATTATAGCTGATACAACAACTGTATAAGATTCTGACACGCCCCACAGGTCTTCTAAAAATTTAGGTTCCATTACTAAAATTCTTTATTCATTAACTCAAAACACATAAATATACACAAGGATAAATAACAAGCATCAATAGATTTTAAGCTGTTATCGTTTCATATATACATTCTTTCTTTACTTAACTACAACACTCAAAAAACTGCTTAATATAGATTTACATTTATTTATATTCTAAAAACATAAATAACCACATATTTTGTTTACAGCATGCTTTATATTACATTCTACTATTCAAGGATATCGTTAATTCTCTCCTAAATTATTTGATAGAATGGATTTGGTAATAGAGTGGTACCTTGTTTTATCGTGTTCATAAAGATAATAAAGCTCAGATGAAATTTGGTAATCACTGTAATTTCTTACAAAGGTGGACTCTAACAACTTTCTTCTACTTTGTATATTTTTAGGAATAGCTTTTAGTAATCCATTTATAGTATTATTTAAACGTCCTTGAGTACTCATACGTGTTTCTATCGCATGCTCTTTTGTAAATACAATTAAGCTATATTCTATAACAGTCTCTTTAGTTGTTTTACTACCATGTCTTCTAGTTTCAACTTTGGTTTCCTTACGTGGACCTATCCATGCAATTTCGTCAATTGGAATAACATGACACTTACTGGTTAATACTAATAAATAATCAATCAATAATATAAAATTAGATTCATACAAATTAGACTTTTGTTCGTTATTGGCAAACACATCTAAATCTGTGTAGAAATACTCCTTATTCTTAATTTCATTATTAACTATTTTAGCTAATTCCTGTCTACTAAGGGATGTATAATAAGGAATTACGTTTTCGCCCTCTTCATATTCATCATCCCCCCAAGTGTCATAACTTTTATACCAAATTAATATAAAGAACGATGCTACTATAGTCCACATAAAAACAATAGATGAAATTTTCTTTGTTACGTCACCTTTGCCCTTTAATATAAGTAGTGTAAAAACCAATAAAAAAATAGCAAAAATAGAAGTACCAAATATAAGATTATTTAGTGTACTAGTTTTATTGTAATTCCAAAACAACTCTAAGAACTCTTGTCCATCTTGAATATCATTAATTCTTGCGTAAACTTCCTTTCCTAGATACTCTCTATCTTCAACATTATACGTTTCTATTACTTCCTCTGTAGAAGACGATTCTATATCTTTGTTTGTTTCCTTTATCTGTTCTGAAGAAGAAGCTATATCATCTGTTGTGTCATTAGTGAATTCAGATCCTTCTTCAGTTACGTTGTCAACATATGATTCCTCTGTTTCAACTTCTAACTCAACTTGTCCATGATTTATAATCATTAAACTATCAATAATTTGCTTATATCTAGCAATATTATTGGAATGAAGCAAGTTTAACTCTCTTGATATTTCATAATTATTAAGTTCCTGTCCAAATTCTTTTTTTAGGAACTTAAATAATTCATTTTTTTTGTCTCCAAATAAAACATGTAGCAATTCTGGTGCTATTCTTTTAGCTTTGCTCCATGTCCCTTGTTGAGCTAAATATATATAATTTTTTGTAAAAACAACAACACTATAAACCGTATGATTTGTGCTATTTTCTCTAGACCTGTTAACACTAGGAAATGCTCCAGCCCACACAATTTCATCTAAAGGAACTACATGACAACGTTGACGTTTTTTACTGTCTCCAGTAATTATCAATAAATAATCCTTTAATAGTATAAAGTCAGAATCCAAAAGATTCGCTTTTAATTGTCCATTCTCTTCGCTACGTGAATCAGTATAGAAGTATGCTCCTTTTCTAATTTCAGAGTTTATTTGCTTTGCCAAACTTACCTTAGATACTGTTGTTTCATAAGGAACTATATTAATACCTTCTTCATATGGTATTTTTTGTTGATCTGAATTATACGCTTGAATAAACCCATATATAGCAATAGGAATAAGTGTCCATAAAAACAACAACATTACTACTTCAAAAGACTTCATCTTGATTTTTATAATTTTGCAAGTAACAAAAATTAAAAAAACCGCAAATGCTGCAGCAAATATTAGTAATATTATCGATGGACTAGATTGAGACTCTAACCACAAAGTTTCTAAAAAATTATTTTCCATTGTTTTTAACCTTTAGAATTTATTTAGTAGCAATTTTCAATAAGTTTCAAGCTCTTATCTTATAAACATTAATTATTTATTTTTATTAAAGCTAGAATGCGATGGATGTATCCGTAAACAACTCTATTTAAGTAAATTATACTGATGTATAATTTACTTCATCTGTTTCATTAGCTTCTATCTTCTTGTTTATTGATAATAAGTTATTAATAACATCTTTATATTCTTGAGTATTACTGTAAAATAACGTTTCCATTTTTTTTGACAACTCGAAATCATCCGTTGTCTCCCCTAAGGTATTTTTTAAATATAAACGTGATTTTTCTAAATTCTTGATAAGAATCTCAAGTAGTTTATTCGCCACTAATAAAATTTTGTCTTCGTCCATTTCTAAACTAAGCACATCGTCTCTTGTATAAATAACTAATTTATAAACTTCTCTATTTCTTTTACTCCCACTTCCTCGCCCTGAAATACCTGCGTTATTAATAGAAGTATGAGTAATGACTACACCATTCATTCTAATTCTATTATACTCTTTTATATTTTCTGTAACCTCTGTACTTACTTGAGGGCCAATCCACGCAATCTCATTATTCGGAAAAACTTTACATCCATAGTTGGAACCATTAATTACCAATAAATAATCTTTCAAAACAACAACATTAGATTCAGCCAATGCTTTTAGAGATACCCGTGCTCCTTCTTTATAATCACAATCAGCGTAAACAACCTTTCCTTTTTTTATTTCAGATTCTATTTGAGCCATAAGACGTTCTTTAGGTATTGAGATATATTCAGGATACACGTTACAACCTAATTTATATCTTTGAAATAAAGAATATATTAAGCCACATATTGACAAAATCCATAACGCGCAGCTACACAAAAAGAACACGCCAGGAATAATAGCTTTAGAAGATAAAAACTCACGACTAGGTTCATCTATTCCTCTAGCTTCAATGCCTTCATCTTCTTTTGATAAATCTATTTTATTATTATAGTATTCAACAGTTGTTCGTTTGCCACCATGAAGATGAGTAATAACTATTTGTGTATCATCATTTATACTAAATGTCATATACCCCGAAATTGACACAAATATTGTAAGAGCAAAAAATGCCGCAACATAAAAAGTAGCGTCATTAAATTTGGTCTTACGCCATAAAATTTCAAAAAAACTCTTGTTCATATTTATCTAATAGTGTGTATATTTTATTAATTAGTCAAAATGTCTCTTTACGCTTATTGTACATATTGAACGTATAATATACAAATTTTAATCATTAGTTTGATAAATATGTGCCAGATAATGGTTCCACACCACCAAATCTGAACTTAATAGACCTTACACCTTGTTGAGTGTTTGTTTGGATAGCAAAATGTAAATGTGGACCTGTTGTATATCCTGTATTACCAGATAAAGCAATAATTTGTCCTTTCTTTACAAAATCACCGATTTGAACTGTTTGAGAATGTCCTTTTAAGTGTACATATACAGACATTGTGCCGTCATTATGTTGAATCTTTATAAAATTAGCATGTGCACGATACTTTTTATTTTTTCCACCTAATGATGAATCCATCTTCATATCTATTACTCTACCCCCCTTAACTGCAATGATTGGAGTACCAATAGGCATACTAACATCAATAGCATAACGACTTTTTGGACCTTTATGAGTAAATCCTCCTTCCCACCCTTGAGTCACAGCAAATTTTCCAATAAAAGGGACACATAATTCATTAGGATTGGTTAAATAATAATAGTTCTCCGATCCTTTGTAGATCTTACCAATTTCAAATGAATTTGTTAATTCTACCTCCCCTTCAGCGATTTGGGTTATTGTTCCTAGTAATATTTCGCTACTTCCTGGTATTTCAATAGGAATATCAAAAATAATATCACTTAATATGACTGTTTTATCTGACACATGAACTTTAACTGTTATTTCACTTGCAAACTCATTTACAACATAAAGCTGTCCCGTTTCTGCATCAAATTTAAATTGAACCTTATCTGGATTAGGAGCACCAAGGTCATCGTATTCATCATACGAATACTTCTCTGCTTCTTCCTCATCGTCTGTATAAGTAACTACTCCATTTTCATCGACATAACGCATAATTTTCCCTTCAACATTAGTAAATGCTATGAGAGAAAATAATATTGTTAATAAAAATGAAAAATAATTTTTTTTAAACAAAATACAGTTTCCAAATAATTATAATTACTCAAAGTTGAGTTCATTATACAGTTAATAGCTAAATAACGCTTTTACTCATTAATATTGCATTTTCTCTTTTTGAAGTATTTAACAGTGGATAATAATTCTTTCGAATTCCATCCTCTGTAAAACCTAGTGACTTATATAAATTTATAGCTCTTAAATTAGATTCTCTAACTTCTAATTGAATAGATTCAACTGAGTTATCATGTATCTTTAAATTTTCTATAGATTTTGTTAATAGAAATTTACCAAGCTTTTGACCTTGGTATTTAGGTGAAACTGCTATAGTATCAACATTTACTATCTCAAAGATTTTACTTAAAATACTATAACCAATAATTTTTGAAATGTTTGATTCTTTATTTGAATTACAATCTACAGTGTTACAGTCTATTGATTCATCTACTAATAAATAGATAAAATTAGAAGAAACTACGCTTGAAGCAATTGTTCCAATAGACCAAGGTATCTCAAAGGATTCTACATCAATACTATACAAAGTATTAATAAGCTCCCCAATTGTTTCAATGTCCTGAACAAAATATAGGTCGTTATCATAAGCAACGGATTGACTTTCATTTTCTGTAGCAGCCGACTCATGATTCTTTAAAATTAATTGCTTAACCTTTATAGTGTTCATATTATGATTCTCTAATCTACAATCAAATAATTAAAATTGATTTCTAATGATTTACACCAATAACAAGAATGAACTAAAGCGAATTACTTCAACCTAGTTCCAAGTTCAAACTTACCTAATTGACCATTACATTTTTGGATAAAGTTTTCTTTTAAAAGCATACTAAAAACATACTTCTTTTGTTCAATCTCTATCTTATACTCATTAGGTATTAAAATAGATACTTTACCTTCAACTAACTTTTGATTGTCGTCTGTTGCAAAGCCTAACACACAAGAATTTTCAGAAATATCAGACTTATTCCATGAATATGTAATACCATTATAATCAAAGAATCCTGCCAAGTTATAAAGCCATTTATATTCCTTTGGATTATCAATAAACACAAATGATGGCTTTTCCACAGATTGAGAAACCGTGTTTAGATTAACAAAAGGTTCTACATATTTTTTTATCTGGTTCCAAATGGCTTTACGACCTTGTTGACCTGGATAAAACGTAATACTAGCTTTCTTCCCATCTGTTAATTTAGCTTCAGGAGACGCTAACAACACTTGTCGAGTCGTATGCTCTGATAAAATTTCTTGTCCATACCAATAAACTGGATAAGAATTCTTCTTTAAAAAAGCGAAGATGTTATATAAATACTCCTTTGCAATGTTTTCATCATAAACAAACACAAATACTGGACAATTTCTAACAAGATCCTCTAATACTAAGTGATTAGGAAGTGTTTTAAACATTGAATAATCTTTTATTGTGTATTGTCTAACACCTTGTAATGAAAAATTATTCATAGTTTTAATTCCTAATGATTTTAGTTAATGATATCAGTGATCTAATGTTTTATTTACTAAATTATAACTTAATTAGAAAATTAATGCTCTATTACTGTCTACTAACAAATATATAAGATTTATTTATCAGTTGTTAGCTGACATTTTTCTTTAAATTCTTATATAAATAGTCACCATACTAACTTTATCTAATAATTACCATAATATTCTGCGTTAGAACAATGTTGTTTTTATCAATTCAAAAGTCTTTATTCTTGTAAAACATGTTCCTCTTCTACACCTGCATGTTGTAGTGCAACTTTTCCAGCACCTACACTTAATACTGTAACATTAGATTCAGAAGATTCCATAATTTTTCTTGTATTACAAGAAACTTGGTTAGGCCCTACTGAGAAACTTGAAAGACTTGATACGCCAGCACCAGTATAAACAGCAACTATTCCTGCTATACCAGCTACATAATTTATACAATATTCTGTAGTTTTTATAATATTATAATTTATTCTAATTTTTTTTAGATCTGCACCTTCTTCCTTTCTCTTTTCCTCAAAAGATATAACCAAAATTAGGTCTGTAACAGCCTCTATAACATAAAGAATGTCCGTAACTAAATTAATAATGAAAACTGTACGCTCTCTTACTCTTCCATTCACAGCTTTTTCTTTTCGACGCGAATCATATAGTCTTTGAACGGCTGCCCCAAAAATCTTGCTCCGGTTCCACAACTACTTACTATAGGAAAGTGATACATAGGATTTTCCTTTAAAATCTACACCTGGTCCAACTATAGGTGCATCTTTAACTGAATTTAAATATAGACTTGATTCGAATGGATCATTAGATGTATCCCAAGCATTTTGAGAAAATAGAATATCCTCTCGAACATATAAAACATAATTGATTAAAGATCACACAATCATTACTATCATTCAGAGAATTATTTAAGTTCTACTAATTAATTATTTGGACAATAAAAATCTCAAATTGTTCATTTTTTATACCCAAACAATGACTTATATAGAATTATTAACAAATCAAAATGATTTACAAACTACCATGTGACAATAGAAACAATATTTATTGTTAACAAAAAATAAAAGCTAAGACAAAACAATCTTCAAGCTTGTAATGTGATTATTAATATAGATATTTGATTTACGAGAAGAAATTTGAATGGCAGGGGCAGTAAGACTCGAACTCACAACCGTCGGTTTTGGAGACCGCTGTTCTACCATTAGAACTATGCCCCTACTGAAAAGTATCGTTATTTTAACAACAAAATCATAAATGTAAAGTTATTTTTTCAATTATTTTACAAAAATTTCAGTTTAATTGTACATTTACTCTAGTTTGATTATTTCTTAAGCAAAACCATCCAATTATAAAAAAAAATCATTTTCACTATAAAAACTTTTATATATAATAAGGTTTTCAGATAGCGAGCTATTCTGAAAACATCGGCATAGCATGTGCACGCCATCTATGGTCTTCTCTCTTAATAAAGGACATGATGATGCCAAATAATTTATTTCAAAAAAACATTATTTCGATATCTGAATTTTCACGTGATGATCTTGAATTAATCGTAAACACCGCCAAGAAATTAAAAACTTCCCCTCGTAACGATTTATTAAAAAACAAATTAATTGCTAGTTGTTTCTTTGAAGCTTCTACCCGTACAAGATTATCATTCGAAACTGCAATTCAACGTTTAGGTGGCAGAGTAATTGGTTTCTCTGATGCAAATAGTACATCTCTAGCAAAAAAAGGTGAAACATTAGCAGATTCACTAAGAATCATTACCTCATATGCTGATGCATTAGTAATGCGTCACCATCATGAAGGTGCAGCTAGACTTGCAACAGACGTTTCGCCTGTACCAATTATTAATACTGGTGATGGTTCTAACCAACACCCTTCTCAAACAATTCTTGATTTATTTACTATTTATGAAACCCAAGGGTCTTTAGATAAATTAAATGTTGCGTTTATTGGTGACTTAAAATATGGAAGAACTGTACACTCATTAGCACAGGCTCTATCTTTATATAATGCTAGATTATTCTTAGTATCACCTGAATCTCTTGCAATGCCTGAATATCTACTTGATGAATTAGAGAACAAGAATATCGAATATCACATCTGCCCTACTATTGAGAGCGTAATTCCTGAAGTTGATATTTTATACATGACTAGAGTTCAAAAAGAAAGATTTGATGAGACAGAATATAGTCACTTAAGAGCTAAATTCATTTTAACTCCTGAAATTTTACAAAAAGCTAAACCAAATCTAAAAGTATTACATCCGTTACCTCGTATCGATGAAATTACTATAGAAGTTGACCAAACTCCATACGCTTACTATTTCCAACAAGCTGCAAACGGTGTTTATGCAAGACAAGCTATACTTTCATTAGTATTAAATGAGGAAGTTTAAAATGACAGAAAAAACTCAATTACAAGTAGAAGCGATTAAGAATGGTACAGTTATAGACCATATCCCGGCAGGTGAAGGCTTAAAGATTTTACAATTATTTCATTTTCTAGATTCTGAACAGCGTGTAACTGTTGGTTTTAATCTTCCTTCAAAGGCTTTAGGACATAAAGATATAATCAAAGTTGAAAACGTTAATATCACAGAAAACCAATCAAACCAATTAGTTTTATTTGCACCAGATGCAACTGTAAATATTATCAAAGACTTTGCTGTACAAAATAAGAGAGTATTAAAACTTCCTGAAAGCATCAAGGAAGTATTTAACTGCCCTAACTCAAACTGTATTACTAACTTTGAACCTGCCGCAGTAAGTGAATTCAAGGTATTAGTAACTAAAGGTAAAGTTCAACTAAAGTGTAAATACTGTGAAAAAGTATTTGATAAAGAAATTGTAACCAATAATGTCTAATAGCATATTAGAGAGTGAACGCGATTCCGTGTAAACCCTTGTTAAGCCCCTTTTGAAAAATTATCTAATGTACCTAGCTATCCTTGTGCTGGTTTCATCAAGACAGGATAGCTGGTTCAGAACCTTTGCC
>JAXJQF010000125.1:0-20379 GCA_036311285.1 Ruminobacter sp.
ATAAAGTATCTCTCTATTTTGGTTTGGTAGCTTAAAATATTAGAGTACTTTTGCCCCTTTTTCAATGTCTATATTTCCAATATTTCCGTGAAGAACCAAAAAAATACCCTGATAACTATGTATAGTTTTCAGGGCATTTTCTAAAATATCTCTTTTGAATTACTTAATGAATTCGAAAGCTAACCATGGCTTGTATTCTTCGTTAGCATTTGTAGCCTTGAAGTACTTAACAATGTTACCAATTAAGATTACATAGTAAAGAATTAAAGGAATAACTAAGATAGCTAATAATGCACAAATAGTAGCACCAATCATAACATTCAAACACTTACGAGCTTCATTCTTTTCTTCAGGTGTTTTACAAACAGCGAAATAGAAAACAAGTGGAGAAATAACGCCTAAAACGATAGATAATAACCACATAATACTAATGTTAGATAGTGAACTTGAATTGTTGTCAGTCATGACTTTTTACTCCATACTTTTTGAAAGTTTAAAAAAATTAATTAGTTTAACTTGTAAATATTATTTTTTTTCGTCATTATACACACTTTTACAAAATGTTCAATAAATTGCCAATCTCTAAAAAAAATTTTTTTGCGCTAATTTATAGATTTAAGCACTATAAAAACAACTAATCATAGAATACCACAATACTTATATTGAGGAATTTATAGACATTTTCCTATTTTTGCTACGTAGCACAATTACAACAAACTCAAAATAATTTATTATCAAAAATTATAGTTTTATATAGGCAGTAAGAGATGAAATTTCAGAATCCAAAAGATATATATTCTTCAAATCCTACAATTTTTACACTAAAAAACAAAAAAAGAACTGTAATTAAGATTATGGATTGGGGAGCAACAATTTTAGATGTTTCTGTATATATTCCATCTACAAATGAACAACGTTCGTTAATACTAGGCACAGAACCTTCAAAATACAATGAACAAGGTGCTTATATGGGAGCAACAATTGGGCGTGTTGCTGGACGTATAGAGAATGCTCAATTTAAATTAAATAGACAAACCTATAGAATTCCGCTATTTCAAAACACCAAACATAGTTTGCATGGCGGTCAAATGGGGTTTGATAAAAAAAGATTTACAGTTTTAGATTACAACCAATCGTCTATAAGTTTATGTTTAAAATCACCTCATTTAGACGAAGGCTTTCCTGGAAATTTAAACCTTATTGTTAATTACAAATTAACAGATAATAACGAATTTATTATTGAATATTACGCTAAAACAGATATCGAAACTCCTATAAACGTTACTAACCATGGCTATTGGAATTTAGATAAGAAAACTTGTAGTCCAAGTGACTATTCAATTAAAGAACATAAGCTTCGTATAGACTCAGACAGATATTTAGAACTAAGCGCAAATAGTATTCCAACAGGAAATTTCTTAAATGTTGAGAATACTATCATGGACTTTAACAAACCTAAAATATTAAAAAATGCGGTGGAGTACCTTGCTGAAACATTTATTCAAAACGGTTTAGACCATTGCTTTATTCTAAAAGACAAACATTCTGTTGCTCCAGTTGAACTAATCAGTTCCGACGACAAAGTTAAATTAACTGTAAACTCAAACTACCCTTCTGTTCAAGTTTACACTTCTAACTTTTTTAATAAAGAACCGTCACTAGTCCCAAATGTTACTTATAGTAATTACGCAGCTATTTGTATAGAACCAGGTTACTATCCAAACGCTATCAATACTCCTCTGTTTACAGAAAAGAACCCTACATTAAAACCAGGAGAAGACTTTAATAAGTTCATTCAATTTAAATTTGAGACTTACTAAAAAAGAATTTCTTTACTTTAAGTAATATTACATTTGTTATTTTTATGAATTACTGCTTGTTCTTAACAAGCAGTAATTGTTTAGATTATGTATATAAACTCATTTTTATAAGTGTCATTTAATTTTGTAAATAAATCGAAATTTCACAAAACTACTTTAAACAACTGTAACTAAAATTGTTTCTCAACTACACAATCCTTTTTTAAGAACAGTTTCTTATTATGGAATTTATCAAGCGTATCCCTATGACCAACACTAACAATAATTACATCCTTTAACTGTTCTTGAATTAAAGTATATAGTTTATTCTCATTAGTGATATCCAAAGCACTTGATGCTTCATCCATAAATAACACGTCTGGTTTATTAACAACAACTCTTAAGAATGCAATTCTTTGTTGCTCACCAAGACTCAATACATGAGACCAATTATCGATTAAGTCTAATTTATCTTTTAAATAGTTTAAACCTACATAGTCTAACAATGAAGCAACATCAACCTTCTCATCCACTGGTGAAGGATAGAATATAGCTTCCTTAATAGTACCTAAAGGCATATATGGCTTTTGACTTAAAAATAATACTTTAGAGTCTTTTGGAAACAATATATTCCCTTTAGCATAAGGCCATAATCTTGCAAAAGCTCTAAGTAAAGTAGATTTACCAAGACCACTTTCACCTTTAACTAACAAGCTATCACCCTTTGTTAATTCTAAATTTAAACCTTTAACCAACACTGTTCCATCAGGTTTAGTAACATCAAGTTCTTTTACCCCCAAAATTGAATCTGATATAACCTCTGTTGGTTTATTTAAATCATTAACATTTTGTAAACTGCTTTCAAATAAAGCCAAACGGTCTACTACTGCCTTCCATGAGGCTAATTGAGGGAATATATCCATTATTGTAGATAAAGAATCATACACCTTTCCAAATGCTGAGTTTATTTGCATTAAACTACCAATTGTAATAACCTTTGCAAAATATAAAGGAGAAGCTACTAAAATAGGGAAAATTACAGCAGTTTGCGCACAACCGAATATAAAGAAATTTAGAGCCTTTGTTCTATTAATTAAGTATATATAGTTTCCTACTACATCCTTAAATCTAGCTCTAAAAGTTTTGTTTTCTTCATCTTCACCTCTATATAAAGCAACCGATTCAGCATTTTCTCTTAAACGAATTAAAGAAAAACGATAGTCAGCTTCATACCTTTGTTGTCTAAAATTTAATAACGCTAATGGTTTACCAATAAAGAATGTAATGATTGTGCCAATTGTTGCATACCCTAAAGCTAAATAGAATAAATAACCACTTGGTAAATGAATAGTAGTATTAAACACATTCATATCAACAGCTGGAGAAAGTTCCCATAAAACAATAGCAAAGGTAATAAGCATTGCTATTGATGTAACAATATTGATAATAATACTGATAGTGAGAGACGCAAATGATTGCATATCCTCTGCTATACGTTGATCAGGATTATCAGTCATGTTGTCTGTCAACTGTAGACAATAATAACTCCCGTTAGCTAAGTAACGATCAACATAATGTTGTGTTAACCATTTTCTCCATCTAATAGTTAAAGCTGATACAACG
Source organism: Ruminobacter sp. (assembly GCA_036311285.1). Lineage (GTDB taxonomy): Bacteria > Pseudomonadota > Gammaproteobacteria > Enterobacterales > Succinivibrionaceae > JAXJQF01. The sequence continues at coordinate 3,423 of JAXJQF010000125.1, forward strand.
TAAGCTTTATATACAACTGTTACTACATGACATGTAGCTAGAAATACGAACAATATTATACCTGCGATAAATCCATCCATATTATATTGTTGAATAAAATCCCAAAACTCCTTGTACCAGTTATTAAACTGTTTCGCTAAATAGATGGTCATTACGGTAAAGAAAGCAATACCTACAACTTGTAACCAAGCCCATAAACTTTCCTTTGTAATCCAAAACGGAATTAAAATTCTCCAAAAAGCCTTTAAAGTTTGTAACAAAGGAAGACTTTCATGCTTAGAAGGATTACCTCCATCTAAACGCCTTTCCCCAAAAACACTTTTCATTTTGGATTTATTTTTATTTTTTATAATACTCACGTGCTCATTCCTTTTATTAGTCAATGTGCCTAAACACATAAGAGATAAAACTATACCTCGGCAAATATAGTTTCAAGTGCAATTGCAATTCCATCCTCATCGTTACTTGCTGTAACTTTATCTGCAATCTCAAGAACCTTAGGATTACTATTTTTCATAGCTATTCCTAAACCTGCTACTTGCAACATATGCATATCGTTTTCTTCATCCCCAAATGCAATCGAATCTTTAACATCAATACCAAGTTCTTTACATAAAGATATCAAAGCATTTCCCTTAGAAACAGTTTTAGCTAGAACCTCTAAGAAACAATGAAGACTTCTTACCACACTGTAAACTTCTCTAACGTCATCTATTTTTTCTGCAACTAAATCTAAATCTTCCTTATCTGCTAAAAACATAAACTTATAAAATTGTTCATCATCTTCAATTTCATGAAAATCAACTACACTGGCGTCTAAATCACAGATGTACATCTCGTATTCTGTATAAGGATTTTCTTTTTCTGTTATTAAACCTCTGGTAACAGAGAAAGCATGAAAATCTACATTCAAATCTCTTCCTCTTTGAGCAAGTATCTTTACCTCTTTACCTGAGATTGTATCAGTACAAATAGGCTTACTTAAATTACTTAGTTCAAAAACAGCAGCTCCATTAAAGGTGATTGCAAATTGGTTAGATTCCTTAATCTGAAGCTCATTTGAAATTTTTCTTATTCCTTCGACAGGCCTACCTGTTGCTAAGACAAGCTTAATCCCCTTTTGTTTTAAATCTAGTAAAACTTTCTTAGTATTTACACTAATGCTTTTATGAGAATCTAGTAATGTTCCATCTAAATCTGTTGCAATTAACTTGTACATTAAAAACCTTTATTAAACTTTACTTAACACTTTCCTTTAACGACTTAGCAGGAGAAAATACAGGTACACTTTTAGCTGGAACCATAACATCCTTACCAGTCTTTAAATTTTTACAAATTCTAGGAGATCTAAAACTAACTTTAAATGTTCCAAATCCAGGTAACACTATCGATTCACCTTCTGATAAAACTCCATGAATTTCATTTAATATAACATCAAGAGCTGCTGCTGCAGCCTTTTGAGTTAAATTTGCGTTCTTTGCCATTCCCTTAACCAAATCAGCCTTGTTCATTCAGACCTCCATTTATTCCATAATAATTATCGTTTCAATTAAAATGACATCATTTTACTACTATTCTAGCTATATTCAAAATTTGAAGAGCAAACTATTTGACACTCATTCTATAGTAGTTGTTGTAATAAACTTAAATAATACAGTAGTTACATAAAGTCAACTTTTAAGGAATAGGAATAAGTCAAATTTTTTGTAGTATTTAATATCAATTTTCGTTAAAATGTTCACATTATTTTCAAGTTAGAAGACAATTATTGTTTTTCTTTAAAAACAAACAAAAGTTGAGGTTTAATCGATGGATAACGTTCGTCCAATTAGAAGAGCTCTTATCAGTGTTTCTGACAAGACTGGTGTACTTGATTTTGCAAAAGCTTTATCGCAACGTGGTGTTGAAATTTTATCAACAGGCGGCACAGCTAAGTTATTAGCAGATAATGGTGTTAACTGTATTGAAGTTAGTGACTTTACTGGCTTCCCTGAAATGATGGGTGGTCGTGTTAAGACTTTACACCCTAAAATCCATGGTGGTATTTTAGGTCGTAGAGGTACAGACGATGAAGTTATGCAACAACACGACATTAAACCAATCGACTTAGTTGTTGTTAACTTATACCCATTTGCTGCAACAGTTGCTAAGCCAGATTGTACCTTAGAAATGGCTATCGAAAACATAGATATCGGTGGTCCTACAATGGTTAGAAGTGCAGCAAAGAACTTCAAGGATGTAGCAATCGTAGTTAATGCATGCAACTACGACAGAGTAATTGCTGAAATGGATAGCAACAGCAACTCTTTAACATACGAAACAAGATTTGATTTATCAATCGCTGCTTTTGAACATACTGCTGCATACGATGGAATGATTTCAAACTACTTCGGTACTAAAGTTCCAAGCTACGGCATCAAGGAAGAATCAGATCCAGAATCAGCATTCCCTCGTACATTCAATACTCAATTTATTAAAAAGCAAGACATGCGTTACGGTGAAAACGGTCACCAAAAGGCTGCTTTCTATGTTGAAGCTAATAACAATAACGCAAGCATCTCTACTGCTAACCAATTACAAGGTAAAGCATTATCTTACAACAACATCTCTGATACAGACGCTGCGTTAGAATGTGTTAAGGAATTCAAAGAACCTGCGTGTGTTATCGTTAAGCACGCTAACCCATGTGGTGTTGCAATTGGTAAAGATGCATTTGAAGCATATGACAAAGCATTCCGTACAGACCCTACTTCAGCATTCGGTGGTATCATCGCATTCAACTGTGAATTAGATGAAAAGACTGCACAAGAAATTGTAAACAGACAATTCTGCGAAGTAATCATTGCTCCTAAGGTTTCTGAAGGGGCTGCAAAAGCAGTTTCTGCTAAGAAGAACGTAAGATTATTAGAATGTGGTTTCTGGGAAAACCGTGTTCCAGCATTAGACTACAAGCGTGTAACTGGTGGTTTATTAGTTCAAGACGCTGACGTTCATGATATCACTGCAGACGATTTACAAGTTGTTACAAAGCTTGCACCTACTCCAGAACAAATTGAAGAAATGTTATTTGCATGGAAGGTTGTTAAGTTTACTAAATCTAACGCTATCGTTTACACAAGAGACAAGCAAACAATCGGTATTGGTGCAGGTCAAATGAGTCGAGTATTCTCAGCTGAAATTGCTTGTATCAAGGCAGAAAGAGAAGGCTTGGAAGTTAAAGGTTCTGCATTAGCTTCTGATGCATTCTTCCCATTCCGTGATGGTATAGATGCTGCTGCTAAGGCTGGTATCACTTGTATCATCCAACCAGGTGGTTCAGTACGTGACCAAGAATGTATCGACGCTGCTAACGAACATGGTATCGTAATGGTATTCACAGGTGTACGTCACTTCCGTCACTAATAGATAAATTTTAGCTGCTAAAAAGAGACACTCAATTAGTATTGTCTCTTTTTAGTTATCACAAGGATAAAATATGAAAGTTTTAATTATTGGCAATGGTGGTCGTGAACATGCTTTAGCATGGAAGGCTGCTCAATCTCAATTAGTTAGCGAAGTTTTTGTAGCACCTGGTAACCCAGGTACAGCAAGTGAAGACAAAATTAAGAATGTTAACATCGGCGTAACCGACGTTGACGCTTTAGTTTCTTTTGCAAAAGAAAACAACGTTGATTTAACTATCGTTGGACCAGAAGCTCCCTTAGTTATTGGTGTCGTTGACGCATTCCAAGCTGCAGATTTAAGAATTTTTGGGCCTTCAAAGAACGCTGCTCAGCTAGAAGGTTCTAAGTCTTTCACTAAGGATTTCTTAGCTCGTCACAACATCCCTACAGCTAAGTACGAAGTATTTACTGAAACTGACAAGGCTTTAGAATATTTAGATAAGGTTGGAGCTCCAATCGTTATCAAGGCAGACGGTTTAGCTGCTGGTAAAGGCGTTATCGTTGCTATGAACTTAGATGAAGCAAAAGATGCAGTGAAAGACATGCTTTCAGGTAATGCTTTTGGTGACGCAGGATCTCGTGTAGTAATCGAAGATTTCTTATCAGGTGAAGAAGCTTCATTTATCGTAATGGTAGATGGCGAAAACGTTGTTCCAATGGCAACAAGCCAAGATCACAAGCGTGTTGGAGACAAGGATACAGGCCCTAACACTGGTGGTATGGGAGCATATTCTCCTGCACCAGTTGTAACTCAAGACGTTTTCGATAAGGTTATGGAACAAATCATTTACCCAACAGTAAATGGTATGAAAGCAGAAGGTAACAAATACGTTGGTTTCTTATACGCTGGTTTAATGATCGACGCACAAGGTAATCCAAAGGTAATTGAATACAACTGCCGTTTTGGTGACCCTGAAACTCAACCAATCATGATGCGTATGCAATCTGACTTAGTTGACTTATGTAACAAGGCTGTTGACGGTAAGCTAAAGGGTGAAATTGCTAAGTATGATGACCGTGCAGCTGTTGGCGTGGTATTAGCAGCAAAGAACTACCCTTCTACTCCACAAAAGGGTGACGTAATCTCTGGTTTAGATTACAACTTCCCTAGCGACACAAAGATTTTCCAAGCAGGTACATCATTAAAGGATGGTAACGTTGTTACATCAGGTGGTCGTGTATTATGTGCTACTGCACTAGGTAACACTGTTCTAGAAGCTCAACAAAAAGCATACGAAGCAATCAAGCATATCAACTGGGACGGTATGTTCTATAGAAGCGATATTGCTTACAGAGCAATTGAAAGAGAACAAAATAAGTAATCTTTCATAAAACGATTTAAATAGGACAGTTTTTACTGTCCTATTTTCATTTAAAGTTAGATAAAGAAGTGATGTATGGACATTTCATTTATTGGTGAACAAATAGTTTTATTTATTGCTGGATTTACAGCTAATATCTTAGCAGCCCTTTCAGGAGGAGGGGCTGGTTTTGTACAACTTCCAGTCCTAATATTTATGGGGTTAAATTTCTCATTAGCTTTAGGTACTCACAAAGTTGCTGTTGTTGCTTTAGGTCTTGGTTCATTTACTAAAAATCATTCACTAAGTTCATTGAATAAAGCAATTGCGTTACAAATGCTTTTTATTGGTGGACCTGCTGTTGCATTAGGTTCATATATTGTTATTTTTTTCTCAGATTTCTGGGCTGAATTAGTGCTTGGATTAATAACCATAGCATGCGTTATTTATTCCTATTGTAAAAAAGAATTTGGTATTGAAAACAAAAGCCATTTATTAACAACAAAAGATTACATAATTGGAGGAATCTTAGTTGCTTTAACAGGATTATTAAGCGGAAGTTTCTCATCAGGTGCAGGTCTAGTTGCAATTATGGTTCTAGTTCTATTTTTTAAACTTGATATCAAAACAGCAATACATCATTCAATGGTATTCGTTGCTCTTATTTGGAATTTAATTGGTGCTATAACAATTGGGTCTCTTGGTCAAATACAATGGGATTGGGTCCCAATGCTTGTTCTTGGAGCATTCTTAGGTGGATTTACAGGAACATTGTTAGTTAAAAAATGCCAGACTAAATTTATAAAATACCTATTCCAATCAGTTATGGTTATAAGTGGTGTTTTACTTCTTTATAAAGCTTATACTCATTTTTAATTAAATAATATCTTATAAAAACATAGCTCCATTCAAAATGGAGCTATATTGAGTAACCTTTACGCTATAAAGACATAACTGAAATTCATTTAGAAACTAGAGTATATTGCCTTGATGAAAATACTTTAGTTTAATAATTTTCCTTACACTGAAATACCAATATTAGAACAATTAGACCTCAATAATTGAGATAAATATGCACTAACATCGTCTGGAGATTTCTTTTGAGTAATAAACTTATGAAGACTTACTTGATATTCCATTTCTTCAACTATCAAGTCCATTTCTCTTAATTCATCATTATCTAATTCTCTATCTAATGATAATTCTAAATATTTAGCAACTGTACAAATAGAAGCGTTACACGCTTCTACTGATTCTTCTCCAACTCTATCAATGATTGCATTTATAGAACTTGATACAGCGATACAAGCGTCAAGAGCCGCAAAAGCCCCAAATGATGAATCTACATCTAGGTTTGGAATAAACTTTTCTAATTCTAATAACAATGGTTCTAACGACACATCATTATGCTTGTCAGTATGAAAACGTACTAGACCATCTATACAATTAGAGAAAGCTTTTTTGGCTTCAGGTAAATTACTAACTTCGGCATATAAATAGAAGTTTGGTGACATTCTGATCGCTAAGCATAAGCCATACAATGAACATTGCCATGGACTTAATTCATTTAAATAACTATAAAACTTTTCACCAAAAATCATTCTTACATTCCTTTTATAATTACAAGCTTATTTATCTTTATAAATATTCTTTGGCAAATTATTTAATTAAAAATAAATAAGTATATCTTATAGTTAGTATTCTACTACAAATCAAAACAAGTTGTTGATTTATATTATTTAAGAGTCCATAAATATGCTTAGCAATATAAAATTGCTAGCAATACCGCTCCTAATACAATTCTATAAAGAACATAAGGAACAAGACCTAGCTTTGTTAAATAGTCTAAGAAAATCTTTATAACAAAAAAAGCTGTTATAAAAGATAATATAGCTCCAATACACATGCTTATAATCATGTTTGTTAATAATTCATGACTTACAACTGTATCTGTAACTAAATCTTTAATTGATAACAGCGCTGATAAAATAATAACTGGAATTGATAACAAGAAACTAAACTTAGCAGCATGCTCTGGTTTTAATCCTAAGAAATACCCTGCTGTTAAGGTTATCCCTGAACGAGAAGTCCCTGGAATTAATGCTATTGCTTGTGCGAAACCGATAATTATTGCATTCTTAATTGAAATACCACAATTTACATCATTTTCTTTGTTGATATTGTTATCTATATTGATAGTATCATTATTGTTATTTTGTAATGCTAATGACTTATTTTTTATAACCTTATTGTTATACATCTGAGCTAATAGTAAAACAAGACCAAACACAATAGTTGAACAAGCAATAACTAATTCAGATCTTAAATACGTTTCAACAAACCCCTTTGCTAACATACCAACAAGTCCTACTGGAATTGTTCCTATACACATGTAGATAAACATCTTTCCATAATCATTAAGAGAGCTACGTTTAAATACAAAAGCAAATATATTTGAGGTCATTGCAAGCAAGTCTTTTCGGTAAAATAATAATACAGCTAACAATGTACCAACATGTACAGATGTATCAAAAGCAAGCCCCTGATCTGGCCAATTCAATAGTTTTCCAGGAAGTATTAAATGAGCGGAGCTCGATACTGGCAAAAACTCAGTAATACCTTGGATTAGTGCAAGCACTATTACTTGTAATAAACTCATTCCTTCAGCTTCTACCATACAACACCTCCCTTGCTCTTTATTCTTTCTTCATATTAAATTCAATAAAATATATGTATGTATTTGTATATGCTTTGTATCTTAGCATCCTATTTATTTGTTATTTATAATTGAATTTTTTATTTTTAATTTTTATTATTTTTAATAATGTCTTGTAACTTTACATTATTGCATATAATCAAGTTACTATTCTTAAAATCTTCAGCAATGTCTTTTATATGTTTATTTTGTATCGTTAATTCTGCGTCTAGCTCTAACAATGGAATAACTACAAAGTCATACTTAAAAACATCCTCTCTTGGTAATTGAGGAATCTCTGAAACTATATCATCAAATAAAAGAATATCTATATCTAAACATCTTATATTTTGAACGTTAGATTCATTATCAATCCATCGCATACGACCAAGGACTGCTTCTATATCTTTAGTCCTTGATAAAAAATCATCTAACTCTAAATCCGTAGTTCCTTTCATTACAGCATTATAAAAGTTTGGTCCTTTCGCATGTAGAGGAACACTTTCATAAACCATTGAACAACTAATATTGCTCATAATTTTTGATAATTGCAACATTGCATGTGTTAGTGCTACCTGTCTACATATGTTAGAACCAAGAGCTAGATATATAGTATGAGACATATTTATACCAATATTTTATTAAAAGAACCTAGTAGCACAAACACCAAGATTTTTAGTTTCTGTTAAAATCTCTGGCTTACGAATGCGAACATGAACACCCATTAGTTTTCCTTCAAATGATGCATGAAGTTTTTTAATAATAATTCCTAACAAGTGTTCTATAGTTAAAGCCTGTGCTTTAACTACGCAATCCTTAACAATATCAATAGCTTCAACATAATTTATTGAGTACTCAATATTGTCTTCTTCAAAAATCTTATCTAAATTTGTATAAAGTTCTAAATCAACAATTAAGTTTTGAGGATATACTCGTTCTTGAGGTAATAAACCTATAATGCAGTTTATTACCAAATCCTTAACAAAAATAGTATCGTAATTTTTGCAATTACAATCTTTATGTGAAGACATTTTCATTATCCTTTAAACTAGTTATCAAATTTATTTTGAAATTTATATTTATAATTTTTGGTATTGTGTTTTGTATTAAGTATAAGCAATTTATCTTATTTCTTTAATGTATCAAGTGGCCATCTTGGTCGAACATCAATACTTAAATCTGTAGTTTCGCCTAATTTAAATCTAAACATACCAGCATAAGCAATCATTGCTCCATTGTCTGTACAAAACTGTATTCTAGGAAAGAACACTTTGCCATTAACACTTGTCATTAACTCTTGCATACGATTACGAATACCTTTATTAGCACTCACACCACCTGCTACAACTAAGTTCTTATATCCGGTTTGCTTTAGTGCTTTCTTAATCTTTATTGCTAATATATCAACCACGGCTTCTTCAAATGCATAAGCTATGTCAGCTTTAGTTTGTTCAGTTAATTCATTTTGAGCAATAGTGTTCGAAGCATGAGTCTTCAAACCTGAAAATGAAAAATCCAAATTAGGACTATCAAACATAGGACGTGGAAACTTAAATCTTCCCTTTGTCCCTTGTTCAGCAAGTTTTGATAACAACGGACCACCAGGATAAGGAATACCTAATAGCTTGGCTGTTTTATCAAATGCTTCACCTGCAGCATCATCAACACTTTGACCGATAATCTCATAATCACCAGGTGCTGCAACCTTTATAATCATTGTATGACCACCTGATACTAACAATGCTAAAAAAGGAAATTCAGGCTTTTCTTCTTCAAGCATTGGAGCAAGTAAATGCCCTTCCATGTGATTAACAGGAACAGCAGGTTTTCCCCAAGCATACGCAAGACTTCTAGCAACAGTTGCTCCTACCATTAAAGCCCCTACTAGACCAGGTCCTGCTGTATATGCAATAGCATCAATATCATCTTTAGTTGAGTTTGAATTTTTCAAAGCAAGTTTAATTAAACCAATAGCCTTTCTGATGTGATCTCTACTAGCCAATTCAGGAACAACACCACCATATTCTGCATGCATATCTATTTGACTATAAAGCTCATGACTTAATAAGCCTAATTCATCATCATAAATAGCTATACCTGTTTCATCACAAGAGCTTTCTATTCCTAAAATACGCATTGAAATTACCTTTAAAATTTTGCTTCTAGATATACTTAAATTTAACTACTCAAATTATACTCCATTTTATTATTTAATATCACATAAGAAGATTATGATTACAAAATAAAAGAGATTTCACATATCAAAATCTTAGGTATTGAGAACATAAAATTTTGAGATAAAATTTAATTATAGGGACAAGAATTTCAGCTTTTAGGAGGTTTTATGAAAGAACTAACTGGACGCATCAACCTCGATGGTACTGAGTATGAAATTATAGAACTTCTTGGGAAAGGAAAAGGAAGCTATACTTATTTAATAAAAGATGATACCGGAACAAAATATGTTCTAAAGAAAATACATCATGAATCAGGTAGTTTCTACAATTTTGGTGGCAATCTTCAATCAGATATATCATCCTACGAATCTTTATTAAATGTTCCTGAATGTAAGATGCCTAAAATAATAAAAGCTAACCTGCAAGAAGAATACATCATAAAGGAATTTATTGATGGCAAAACCATTGCTGAATTAATCGTTGAAGAAAACATGAAGAAAGAATATCTTCAACAAATGATAGACATGTGCCAAGTCTTATATAAAAAAGGACTTACAATAGATTACTTCCCTACAAATTATGTCGTAAATAACGGTATATTATATTACGTAGATTACAGTTGTTTTACATTCTCAAAAAACAACTCCTTTGAAAACACTGGTATTATATATTGGTCCAAAACACCTGAGTTTTTAGAATTTATAACAACATAAAATTTAAAGATTATTCCTAACTCTTAATTTAAAACGCATGCTTACGCGTGCGTTTTCGTTTGAAAGAAAACGTTATTTAAAATATAAATAAACATTACAACACTCTAACACTTATGCTTATTCTTTAAACATTTTTATCAACCAATAAAATTTTCAAGAAATCCATAAACATAAGATATAAACAATAATTCACATCCTGTGAATAACTGTGTACACCCATGTACATAAGGTTTTATAAACACTCTTTTACCTTTTATAATTAAAGCATTTGTGTTCTTATTTATATGTTAATAGATATTTTTATAAATGAGTAAAAATGTGTTTACTTTTTCTCAATAAAGTATTAAAATTTGCTCCAATTTTTGTGTTGAATATTTTCTTCACGTGGAAAGTATTCATTTAATATTTTTTAATTTTTACCCCGAGGTGAGAGGCACATGCCAGTAATTAAAGTACGTGAAAACGAACCATTTGACGTTGCATTACGTCGTTTCAAGCGCTCATGCGAAAAAGCAGGTATCTTAGCTGATGTACGTAGTCGTGAATTCTATGAAAAGCCAACTACAGTACGTAAGCGTGCTAAGGCTTCTGCTGTTAAGCGTCATGCTAAGAAATTAGCTCGCGAAAACGCACGTCACAATCGTTTGTATTAATTATTAACTTATCTTCTTTTTTAGGAGTCTGATATGTCATTACGTGATGATTTGAATGCAAAAATCAAAGAAGCTATGCTTGCTAAAGATAAAGCACGCACTGGAGCTTTACGTTTGTTATTATCAGAAGTTAAGAAAGTAGAAGTTGATCAGCGTATTACTCTTGGTGATAATGAAATAATTTCAATTGCATCAAAAATGGTAAAACAACGTGAAGATTCTGCATCTCAATATATTGTTGCAGGTCGCCCTGAATTAGCAGAAGGTGAAAATTTTGAAGCTTCTGTTATTAAGGAGTTTTTACCACAACCATTAACAGATGATGAAATTAAAGATTTAATCTCTAAGGCTATCACTGAAGTTAATGCTCAGACTATGTCTGACATGGCGAAGGTTATGCAATATTTAAAACCTCTTGTTGTAGGCCGCACAGATATGGGTGCTTTAAGCAAGTTGATTAAAGATGCATTAACCAAATAGCTTTGTTAAAATATATTCTGGTAAAAAAGGCTATCATTTGATAGCCTTTTTTATTTTTATTGATTCTATTAGAAAGATTTTTAATTATAAATAATAAAAGTAGAACTAGTAACCTCTTGTTTGCTTATAACCACTTAAAGCCTTTTGCCCCTTGGAAATAGATTTTATTTGACCAACAAGTTCTTTTTTTTGTTCTTCACATAGTTTTACAAGTTTTGAATACTTATCAAAAAGTATTTGCAATTGTTCCTTATTATCTTCCAAAGTTAATAAATCATCCGTTAGACTTTTACATTTTGATGCATATGTAGATAATAATTGAGATAAACGGTCATTTTGCTCCAAGTCATTAGTCTCAAGAATCAAAACACCTTCATCAATCTCTTTTAAAAAATCATTAAGATTTTTGATAATGTCATCTCGCTTCATACCACACATAAACAATCCTACTTTATTGGTTGTTTTCTCTCTTATCTAATTCACTTCTCATCATATAAGCCTTATCCTTTTCACTTTGTGGAATTTTATCCCACGCCATTTTAATAGGTAATAATAGCTTAACAACTTCATCAAGAGGTTCTGTATTTAGACCAACAGAAGCGTCTAATAAACGATCTTTACAATATTGATATAGGTCGTAGAAGTTTCTAGCAACCTCTCCTTGAGACATATCAATCCCTGTTTGTAAACCTGTAATGATAGCAATAGCTTTCTCTATACGATCCGCTTTATAACTTAAATCCTTTCTTTCGATTGCGCCTTTAGCTTGAGCAATACGTTCAAATAAACCTTCATATAACATTGAAATTACACGGTGAGGATCAGCAACAGACAACTCTGCTTCGATATTTGTTTTTCTATATGCTTTAAGATTACGACCGTACATTGCTTTCTCCTTTTGATGCAATAATTATAATTAATTATATTAACGTATTTTTTTTATAAAGTTAAAGAAAAAAATGTAAGATTTATGACCATTTCATATAAAATCTTACATTTTTGTTCATAGATTAATCAACTATTGACTAGACTGATTACTTGAGCTCATTAAAGCGCTACTTAAATACGATAGCGAGGTATTCATATTACCGATATACACGTCTAGGTTAGCATATTTAGCTCTTAAGGATTCTTCGTATTTTGCTAAATAAACAGCATTACTTGATTCCTTTTGACTAATTGAACGAAGATCCGAATTAATAGAGTCCTCTCTTAAAGCTAGAATGCCACCTGATTTTGTATAATCCTCTAACAGATTACTAATTTCCTTAGTAACACTCTTTTCACCAGAAAACGCTAATACTACTTGTTCATAATTATTTTTTAATGCTTCCTCAAACTTAGTTGAATCTAATGACAAGTTACCATCATTATCCATCTTTATCCCCATAGAGAAAAGATTATCCATTTCAGAACTATCAATCTTGAATGAGCTAAATACATTACTTAACATACTCTTGATAGTTGTACATGTTGAATCACCGGCTAAATAACCACCATCATCATTACATTTACCATCAGTATATGTATTTCTCTTTGATAAATTATCTAAATTTGTTCTCAATTCATTATATAGATTTAAAAAATCTTGAACTTGAGTTTTTAATGCTGAAACATCTGTACTAATTGAAAGTGAATTACTCTTAAAAGCTTCACTTTCTGTACCATCTTCATTCTTTACTGTTTGTGTATCAGACAAACGATTAACAGTGATCTTTAATCCTTTGATTTTGTCATCAAAAACATTGTTGTCAGATGTCAACACAGCACCATCCACGGTAATTTTAGCATCTTGCCCTATTTGAACAAGCTCCATATTGCCTTTACCAACAAGATTACCATTTTCATCTTTTGATACACGAGCTTGAAATTGATTAAGATTTGCAGAACCTTCAGCACTAATTCTAAAATTACGATACTTATCACCCGTATTTCCAGAGTCTAGTACAAATTTAGATGTACCATCTTCTAAAGTAAGAATATTAGCTGTAACACCAAAACTATCCGCAGCTGAATTTATCTTATTACGTAAAGTTTCTAATGTGTCATCTTCCTCTACCTCGATTGAAAATGACTTAGAGTCACTACCAGAACCAATAGCAAGTGTTAAAGTTCCTGCTCCTAGCTTTGCTGTAGAATCAGCAACACTTGTTGAAAAGGTAGTAGTTTGAGCAAGTTGAGTAACCGCAATATTATAATTACCATTAGAAGCATCATCCTTTGTTTCACATGTAAACACTGGATTTGTTGCGTCTTGTTTAATAGTTACAGAACGTTTATTGAAAGAATTTTCTTTTCCAATCTTGTCACAAAGGTCCTTAAAAGAACTTAAATTACTTTTTAACAAACCAACACCAGTAAGTTCAAGCTTGCTATTTTGCTTGTTGGTAGTTAATTTTGAATTCAATTGTTGTTTTTTTGCTTCAACGCTTGCTGTTATAATACTTTCAAAATCAATCCCTGAAGCAACACCTGCGGATGTAATTGATGACATAATAAACCTCTACAACTCTCTCTTACTCTATCATCTTATTAACGTCAAAAAAAAGAAAAAACTTAATTTTTTTTACCACAAAACCATCAAAAATAATAAATATATTATCTCTAAATAATTAGCAATAATCTTGCCAAAATTCATCAATTTTTGATTGTTTTAATTCATGCAAAACCAAAAAGCTAACAATATAATTTTATCTCAAAAATATACATATTTTAGAGACAAAGATAGTGTTTTAATTCCAAATACAATTCAATTTCACATTAAATGTATTCAAAATCAAACACTACAAAACTGAAGTTACAACTAATAATTATAAACAACTCTAGTATTTATGCATTTTGGTCAAACAATAAACCGTTTAAATCCTTAGCTTCTATTTGATTACCATTTTCTGCACAGATTTCCTTTATTCTTTTTGCAATTTTAATAAAGTCCTCTGACGGAATCTGTCTAATCTTCTCATCTGTCTTATTATCAAATACTGTTACAACAGTTTTCTTCAAATCTTTTTCCTGTGAAAAACTTATACCAAAGCTATGAGTCATTTCTGAAAGTTGCTTTGCAGCCTCTTCAGCTTCCTTTGCAATCCTTTCTTGAAACTCATTCTGTTCCTCTTTATTACTCTTTCTATAATCCTTATCAGTCTTAGTATTTTTTCTAAGAGCTTCTTGTTGGATCATATCTTTTGCATTTACAGCTTGTGCTTGTACAGCAACTTCAGTAGCTTTGGTAGATTTTGTATTAGTGTTTGTATTAGTAGCCTGAACAGATTCAGAAACACCTGTTTGGTCCTTAACACTTTTAGCAAAAAAATCTGCTGTGGTATTTACAACTGCATCAATCATAAACCCCCCTCTCTTAAACATCATCTATCAAAATTTAATTATATTTATTTATCAATTCACTCTAATTGCAACTATAAAAGTATAGTTACAAATTCGCTCATCTACTTAACGGCTGCATTTTTTCTTTCTTTAATATTTTTTTTAATTAAATTTTAGATTTTGATCAAAATCACAAATTATTTTCATAAATCTTTAAAATACAATATTCTAAAAAAACAAAAAAAGCCAATACCTGTTAAGCATTGGCCAAAGGATAGAGCTTTTACGCTCAAGAGAGAAACTTTTTATTAACCTTGTAATAATTGCATAGCAATTTGAGGACGTTGATTTGCTTGACTCAAAATTGTTTGAGCTGCTTGTTGTAAAATATTTTGTTGTGTCATGTTTGCAGTTTCTTGCGCAAAGTCTGTATCACGAATACGACTTCTTGCATCGCTTACGTTTTCACTAATGTTAGATTGGTTTCTAATTGTAGATTCCATACGGTTTTGAACCGCACCTAATTCCGCTCTCTTACTATCGATTGATTGAATTAAGTCGTCAATCTTTGATAAAGATGCTTGAGCAGCTGTTGCCGTTCTTACATCAAAACATACAGAAGTTGTATCTTCAGTTACAATAAAACCTGTTAAATCTGCAAGGTCTACATCATCTGCTGTAGCCGTATATCCGTTAGCAGTCATCAAGCTAACCATATCGAAACCAACATTGTATGTTTCTGTCACTGGATTATTTGGGTCAGTATTGTCTGTAACTGTAGTTTTTAAGCTTAATGCTATACCAATGGTTTGGTTATGATTTGCACCAACTTGGAATGCAATATCCTTATCTCTTGCCGCACTTAAGTCTGGAGTATAAGCAACTGTACCATCTGCATTCACAGTAAAATCTGTTTCACCATTTAAAATTTTTGTACCACCAAATGTTGTACTTGCAGCAATACGGTCAATTTCAGAACATAACTGTGTCACTTCTTGTTGAATCGCTATACGGTCTTCATGGCTGTTAGAACCATTAGCACTTTGTAATGATAATGTTCTAATTCTTTGAAGCATGTTTGTGATTTCATCCATTGCACCTTCAGCTGTTTGTGCATATGAAATACCATCTTGTGCATTACGGTTACCTTGCTCTAAACCATTGATCTGTGATGTTAAACGGTTTGAAATCTGTAACCCCGCTGCGTCATCTTTCGCACTATTAATGCGTAAACCAGACGCCAAGCGTTCATATGAAGTATCAAGAGCATTTGTAGAATTCGATAAATTTCTTCTAGAATTTAAAGAAGAAATATTTGTATTTACATATAAAGCCATAACATTCTCCTAAGCTTAATTTTTTCTATCCATAATTTTTATAATTGAGAACAAAAAGAAGTTTCCTTCTTTGGCACTTTTTGTGTGCTTGTATATGTATATGAAATTTGCGTGCCAACTTTATAAGTTTTTTTAATTTTTTTTAATATTCTTCCCCCAATGTTGCTCCAATAACTTAAAAAACAAGACATACAACAAAATTAGATTTTTTTATAAAAGAACAAAAAAGAAAAAATTTTTAAAAAATTCTTAAAATGAATATTATGAGTATCAGTATTATTTAAAAATTTAATGACAATTATTTATCATTATAATTTTTCTTGACGTCAAAAAGGCGAACAGTTGCCGTTTTTTTAAACAACATACATGCAACTATTTTGTCACATTATAATTTTTAAATAGCTTTTAATTCTAGAACCCTTGTTTTATAAGAGTTCTAAAGTATGTTTTCGTATTATATTCGCATACATAGAAAAGAGATAAAAACAAAGGTTGAAATATAGAACATTAAATCTATACAATAAAAATTCGTCAAAACGGCAATAAAAAAAGGAAAAGGCAAACCTTTTCCTTTTACATAACAACAATAATTAACAGTTAACGTAGTAAACTTAACGCTAATTGTGGACGTTGGTTAGCTTGACTCAAGATTGATTGAGAAGCTTGTTGAATAATACTTGTTTGTGTCATATTTGCTGTTTCTGTTGCGAAGTCTGTATCACGAATACGGCTTCTAGCATCACTTACGTTTTCAGCAACGTTTGATTGGTTACGAATTGTTGACTCTAAACGATTTTGTACCGCACCAAGTTCTGCTCTCTTTGAGTCTACACA
>JAXJQF010000126.1:0-6028 GCA_036311285.1 Ruminobacter sp.
ATATTATATCATATACACGACGTATACACAACATATATTTTAATAAAAAACCTTATGAAAATCATAAGGTTCAGGGACAAAATTTATGTTTAACTATCAAACTCGGGAGAGTGTCATTAATCAGTTTTTTGGGAGTGACATAAAATTCGTTTTATAAATTTTATGTCACTTTCTTTTTCAATCAATTAAGTTAATTGAAATTGATAATAATCAATGGAACATGTGTTATGTAAGGTTATCGTAAAATAATAATAGTTGTGTAATTCTTTAGACAATATGTTTTAATGAATTTACAAATTCTTTGTTTATAAAACAAAAAGCTCCCTTTGGAGCTTTTTAGTTAATTAGGGTAGAACTTTCGTTCTTGTTACTGTTAGATAGTTAATATGACAATTAACTATCTAACATAATTTTCTTAGCCTTATTTTGCTTCAGTTACAACTAAAGGCATAAAGCTTTTAATTTCAGTTTTTGTATTTGCTTTGTGCTTAGGTAACAGTGCTTTGATATTTGAGTTGTCTTGTAGCATGTTAAATAATTCTAAAGCAACGTTTTGGTTAAACTTAGCCATAGCTTTTACAAACATTTTACTAAAGTTTCCTAAGTTGTTTTTTTCTTTAGGAAGGCGGTATTTAATAATATAAGTTGAATCGCTATGAATAAGATTCTTAAGATCAGCGAAAGCCTTATTAAAATCACCTAATTCGTCAACAAGGTGTTTTTTAATTGCCTGACTACCTGTGTAAATTCTACCTTGAGCGATTTGATTTACGATATCCATTTTTATCTTTCGGTCTTCTGATACGTAATTTTTAAAGAGCTCATAAGTATTATCAATATGTAGTTGTATTGCTTTTGCTTCGTTTTCAGTTTGTTTTGATAAAATTGAACGATTTGCATTGTTGTTGGTAGTTACACCATCTGTTGTAATACCATATTTGTTAGCCATTTTCTCAAAAGAAGGTGATAATGCAAATACTCCAATAGAGCCAGTAATTGTAGAAGGGTGAGCTACAATTGAATCAGCAAGAGATGAAATCCAATAACCACCTGAAGCTGTTGTTCCTGTCATATAAGCAACAATTTTCTTACCTGATTTCTTATAGTCAACTAAGGCTCTTCTGATTTCTTCAGAAGCAGTAACACTTCCACCAGGTGTGTTAAGGTATAAAATAATACCTTTTGATTTCTTACTGTGTTGAGACTTTTTAATTAATGGAACAATGTTTTCAGGTGAGAAACTTGTTATGTCTTCAGCTATATCTGTTATTTCACCAATACCAAAAATTACGTCAACGTTAGCTTCTTTTTGGTTGAAAGTCTTTCTCTTGTTTTTGGTCTTTTTAAGGTATGTTAGATAATCAATACTATTTGTTTTTTTTAGGTTGATATCTTCAAGTGTCTTATGATTATTGTTATCAACAACAATATTTCTGTCTTTTTCAAATTTACTTATAAACTCTTCTTTGCTAACACAGAAGTCAACAAATCCAAGTTCTTTGGCTAAATTACATTCTGTTTTATATTTAGCAAGGTTGTTTAAGTACGCTTCACTTGCATATAATACTTCATCTAAATTAACGTTAGGTTTGTTCGAAGTAACAATTTCCTTGTATTGACTCCAAATTGTATTAACAATTTCTTGATATTCTTTTTTAACATGTTCGCTCATGTTTGTTCTAATGAATGGTTCAATAGCACTTTTATGGGTTCCAGCTTTAGGTGTGTAGACAGTAACACCTAAGTTGTCTAAAAGTTCTTTGAAATAAATATTTTCAATTGTTAAACCATTGATTGTGAAACTTCCCATCGGGTCTAGATAGATGTTATTGGCATAACTTGCTAAAGCGTATTTTGCTTGAGAGTAAGACTTTGAGTAGAAGCTTACTTTTTTACCTTGTTCGGTAAAAGTCTTTAAACTATTACCAATTGTTTCAACTTGGTCTAGTCTTATATTGGATAAGTTTGAAGCATCAATAATTATGTGGTTGATAGGAGAGTCACCATTTGTGGCATATTTAATAGAATTAACAATATCTCTAATAAATGTGTGTTCTATTTTTTCTCCTGTCAGTATTTCAACGATTTCATCAGCTGATGCATTGTAGCGAGGGGTATCAGCTACAGAACCTGCAAATTTGATGATCATTACTGATTTCTTTGATAAATCAATTTCTTTTTCGTTATCACTTACTTGTGAAATTACAGCTGAAATAATACCAATAATCACTCCAAAAAATAAAATGATTAAAAATAAACTGTTTATAAAGAAATTTCTAAAATAGGTAATAAACCCACCAATTTTATCTAAATAGAAAAAAATGTTTTTTGGTTTTCTGTTCATCTTGTTTATACTTCTTATTTATCTCGTTTTGTATAAAAAAAACTTAAATGTGATTTTAATTTCACAACACTTAATTAACTTGTTGTAATTTAATTTGTTAAATAATTCATCTCTTTATTATTAGAAATTATCAAGATAATTTTGTATAAATACATTAATTTTTTAAAAAGGTTGTAAAGATTTTTATAAATTCGTGATTATGATAAAGTTTTTCTTTACCAAACAAAAAAAAATCTATATAATGCAATCGCAAAATACCCATTAAACTTAATTTGATGCGCGAGGTTTTGCCATGTTAAGAATTGCTCAAGAAGCATTAACATTCGATGATGTGTTGTTAGTTCCAGCTCATTCTACAGTTCTACCAAATACAGCTGATTTAAGAACTCAGCTTACTTCAAATATTACGTTAAATATACCGATGGTTTCTGCTGCTATGGATACAGTAACAGAATCTAAATTAGCTATTGCATTGGCACAAGAAGGTGGCGTTGGTTTTATCCACAAGAATATGTCAATTGAAAAGCAAGCAGAAGAAGTTCGTAAAGTTAAGAAGTTCGAAAGTGGTATTGTTTTAGACCCAGTAACAGTTCGCCCAGAAAATACATTAGCAGATATTGTTGCTTTAACTAATAAGCATGGTTTTGCTGGTTTCCCTGTAATTGATGATAAGGGTGAATTAGTTGGTATTATCACTGGTCGTGACGTTCGTTTCGTAACTGATTTAAGTAAGAAAGTATATGAAATCATGACACCAAAGGATAAGTTGGTAACATGTTATGAAAATGCTTCACGTGAACAAGTTCAAGCTTTAATGCAAGAAAACAGAATTGAAAAGGTTTTAGTTGTTGAAGATGGTTTCCACTTAAAGGGAATGATTACTGTTAAGGATTTCCAAAAGGCTGAAAGTAAACCAAATGCATGTAAGGATGCTATGGGCAGATTACGTTGCGGTGCTGCAGTAGGTGCAGGCGCGGGCAATGAAGAAAGAGTTAAGGCTCTTGTTGAAGCTGGTGTAGACGTGTTATTAATCGATTCTTCTCACGGTCATTCTCAAGGTGTATTAGATCGTATCAAGGCAACTCGTCAAGCTTACCCTCACATCGACATTGTTGCAGGTAACATTGCTACAGCTGAAGGTGCTATTGCTGTTGCTGAAGCAGGTGCAAGCACTGTTAAGGTTGGTATTGGTCCAGGTTCTATTTGTACTACAAGAATCGTAACTGGTTGTGGTGTTCCACAAGTTACAGCTGTATCTGACGCAGTAGATGCATTAAAGGGCTCTGATAAGAAGGTTATCGCTGATGGTGGTATTCGTTTCTCTGGTGATATAGCGAAGGCAATTGCAGCAGGTGCTAACTTAGTAATGGTTGGTTCTATGTTTGCTGGTACAGAAGAAGCTCCAGGTGAAGTTGAATTATATCAAGGTCGTTCATTTAAGTCATACAGAGGTATGGGTTCATTAGGTGCTATGTCTAAGGGCTCGGCTGATAGATACTTCCAAACAGATAATGCTGCAGATAAGTTAGTTCCAGAAGGAATTGAAGCACGTGTTCCATATAAGGGTCACTTAAAGCATATCGTTCACCAACAAATGGGTGGTTTACGTTCTGCAATGGGTTTAACAGGCTGTGCAACAATTGATGAACTAAGAACTAAGGCTCAATTTGTAAGAATTACTGGTGCTGGTATTAAAGAATCACACGTTCACGATGTGACTATTACTAAAGAAGCTCCAAACTATCGTGTTTAATCATTAATAATTTTAAGCCGTGAGTTTTTACTCCGGCTTAATTTAATTTAGGAATTGTTAATGTCAGAATTAAATATTCATAAAGAGAAAATCTTAATTTTAGATTTCGGTTCACAAGTAACTCAGTTAATAGCAAGACGCGTTCGTGAAATCGGCGTTTATTGTGAATTATGGGCTTGGGACGTAACTAAGGAACAAATTCAAGAATTTGCTCCTAACGGTATCATTTTATCAGGTGGTCCTGAATCTGTAACAGAATCAGGTTCTCCAAGAGCTCCAGAATACGTATTTGAAGCAGGTGTACCTGTTTTAGGTATTTGTTATGGTATGCAAACAATGTCAGAACAATTAGGTGGAAAAGTACAAGGTTCTGATAAGAGAGAATTTGGTTACGCTGCTGTAGATTTAGATAATGTTGAAAATGCGTTATTTAAAGACATTATCGACAAAGTTGATAATGGTGTTAATCAATTAGAAGTATGGATGAGCCATGGTGATAAGGTTACAGAAGTTCCTAATGGTTTTGAAGTAAGTGCTCATACAGATAGTTGCCCAATTGCAGCAATTGTTAACAATGATAAGAAGTTCTATGGTGTTCAATTCCACCCTGAAGTAACTCATACTAAGAGTGGAGCGAAGATGTTAGAAAACTTCGTAAAGGGAATTTGTGGTTTAGAGGGAATGTGGACACCTTCTACAATCATTGATGATGCTGTAGCTAAGATTAAGGCTAAAGTTGGAAATAACAAGGTTATGTTAGGTTTGTCAGGTGGTGTTGATTCATCTGTTACAGCTTTATTATTACATAAAGCTATTGGAGATAACTTAACTTGTGTGTTTGTAGACAATGGTTTATTAAGATTAAATGAAGGTAACCAAGTACGTGAAATGTTTGGTGATAAGTTTGGTCTTAATATTGTATATGTTGATGCTGAAGATAGATTCTTAGATGCATTAAAGGGTATAAGCGATCCTGAAGCTAAGCGTAAGACTATTGGTAGAGTGTTTATCGATGTATTTGCTGACGAAGCTCGTAAATTATCAGACGTTAAGTTCTTAGCTCAAGGTACAATTTACCCAGATGTAATTGAATCAGCAGCTTCTAAGACAGGTAAGGCTCATGTAATTAAGTCTCACCACAACGTTGGTGGTTTACCAGATGACTTAAAGTTTGAGTTAGTTGAACCTTTAAGAGAATTATTTAAGGATGAAGTACGTAAAGTAGGCTTAGCTTTAGGCTTACCATACGACATGTTATATCGTCATCCATTCCCTGGTCCAGGTTTAGGTGTTCGTGTTCTTGGTGAAATCAAGAAGGAATACTGTGATTTATTACGTCAAGCTGATGCAATCTTTATTGAAGAGTTATACAAGGCAGAATGGTACCACAAGGTATCTCAAGCGTTTGTAGTATTCTTACCAGTTCGTTCAGTAGGTGTAATGGGTGATGGTCGTAAGTATGATTATGTTGTTTCATTACGTGCAGTAGAAACAATCGACTTCATGACAGCTCATTGGGCTGAATTACCTTATGATTTATTAGGAAAGGTTTCAAATAGAATTATTAATGAAATCAATGGTATTAGTAGAGTAGTTTATGATATCTCAGGTAAACCACCTGCAACTATTGAATGGGAATAATATAGAAGAACCTATGTAAAATATTGTCTAAAAGCCGTAATCTTATCTAGCATTACGGCTTATTTTATTGACTATATTTAGAGAAATTGTAGATATGTTATCTCCACCATATTAAAAAATAAATTTTTTAGTAAAATAGACTTATTTACAATTATTTGACTTAATAGTAAATTGCGTTGATTTTTAGTTAGGAATTTGATAAAATAACATTAGCTTAATAGAAGAGAGGAACGATAATTTATGAAAAATAATATATTCAAATACATATTTTTTATATTTATCATAACAAT
>JAXJQF010000127.1:0-2205 GCA_036311285.1 Ruminobacter sp.
ATCCATGACAAGTCAATTAAAAATATTTTTGTTATTATATCATGTCAAAAATGTTATTGAACCACCCGTAGGATAAGTCAGAGGAGTCGCCTCCTCCTTCTCTCCTCAGAACCCATCGTGTGACTTTCATCACAATGGGCTCAAGCAAACCTTTATCTGAAATTGTAGGATTATACAATTATCTATTCGCAAAATAATCTGATTTACTAGCGTCGTATGGACTATAGTTAAATTTAATCATGGTATGTCTTTTGATGGGATACCATGCCATTTTAACAATATGTTGTCCGTTCTTTGGGCCGGTTAACGTCCAATTATTTTTGTGTCTTCCATCGTCGTAAGGAGGATAGTATTTTGATTTAATCCACTTCTTACTTTTCTTAGGATGGAGCCATTTGAGGAATTTATTGTTTTTGATCCAAATGTAGTAATCCATTTGACTAAATATATCCTTGGAAACGTAGGGTTTCCAAAAGTTTGCAATTCCTCGGATAACAGGATTAACAACCTCAATTAAACTGTCCACATTGCTTCCTTTCATCATTTCGTAAATGTCCGATATTTTATTTCTGGCTTTCTTAATACTATCTTTAGAAGGTTTAATTAAAGTTTTATGTCCTTTTTTATTATAGTATACTCTGAAATTCAGTCCTAAAAAATCAAAACCATCACGTAGATGAGAAATTTTGGTCTTGTCTTCAGCAAGGGTCAAGCCCCTTTTAACTAAATAAGGTTCAAGAATATTAGGAATTTCAAGTATATCTTCCTCTGTTTTTGCAAATATTACAAAATCATCGGCATATCGAGTCATACGATATTTACCACGAGTTTTATAAGTAGTATAGGGTTTACCATTCCTATTGTATGTAACTTCTTTGTAAGAAATGTTTAAACAGTCCTCCATCCCATTTAAGGCTATGTTAGCCAACAGGGGAGACAATAAACCTCCCTGAGGAGAACCTTTATTAGTATGATAAAACATACTATTATCAACATATCCTGCTTTAAGAAATCTTTCAACCAATTTAATATATGGAAATCCTTTGATTTGTTTCAGAATAAAACCATGGTCAAGATTATCAAAACACGATTTGAAATCTCCCTCATAAACGTAAACCCAATTGCCTGGATGAATATAATTAAATATTCTTTCTGCAGCGTCATGGATACTTCTTTTAGGGCGGAAACCATAACTTGTCGGTTCAAAGCGGAACTCCCATTGCGGTTCCAATGCCATGCGAAGAATTTCTTGATAAATTCTATCCATAATAACTGGAATACTTAACGGACGCATTTTACCATTCTTTTTCTCAATATACTTACGTAAAGCCGGTTTAGGCTTATGTAAGTTAATATTTCGGTTACGAATTTTATAAAATAAATCCATTCTCTGTTTATCAGATAATGCTCTAAATCCGTCAATACCTGCAGTTCTCTTACCTTTATTAGTTTGAGTAACTCTTCTAATTGCTAATAGTTGTACATAGGCACTACGTCCTAATAAACGTTGTAAATCTCTTACTTTTCGATAATCACCTTCACTTTCAGCACGATATATCCGCTTTTGAATTTTATCTACATACTTTTCTGCTTTCTTCCAATCAATGGAAGACCAGTTAGTAATGTTTGAAGTAGTGGACACAAACGTATTGTTTTGTGTATTGCTCATCATTTATACCTCCAATCTTTGGATAAAACCAAAAATATTCGTTTTATATACATGTTGTTCACCTGTTAAAGTCAGCCTATCCATTCACAGTTATTAAAATTTGTCAGTTTCCTGCTGTCTTTCGACTATTAATGGCTTTTGCTTCCTTAACATCCTTTATCTCATAAAGAATTCAAGTTTCCTCACGGTCACCCTACTAAAAAAAAGAAAAATTTTTTTTTTTAGACTTTATGAGACTTACCGAGTTTACCTTTTGTTAGATACGATTAGGTTAGGTTCTTTCTGTGCCCCGAACAAGCACTAAAAGGTTGTATCCTATATACGCCCAGGTCGAAAGGCGTATGACTTATAATTGGCTTGTTAACACAATGGAATCATTTAAACTCCTTTTATAAAACATTGTTCCTCTTTACGAGACTTCAAACGAAAGTTCACATAACGTTAACCAATACTAATCTTTCTCTTGCCCTCAATAACCCGGAGTATGGTTATTGATTAGACTTTAAACTCTCATGCAACCCACATTATTGTCACCA
>JAXJQF010000128.1:0-20550 GCA_036311285.1 Ruminobacter sp.
GGGATGAATAATAAGATTAAGGTAGCCAAACGTATAGCATATGGCTACCGAGATGAAGACTATTTCTTTACATTGATTAGGTATAAGTCGACCATAGGACTCCCGACAAATCCGTGAAGAGCCTTATTTTTTTAAATTTTGTTGCTTTTTTTGTTATCCAAAATTTTTGTGAATAACTTGTTAATTACCAAAAACCATGTAAATTATTGAATAATTTGTCAGCAAAGCATTGATTATAATTTAAACTACTTTTATAGATTCTCGTACATTTTTTTTACAACTATCTAATTTCTGATTAACTTTTATTCAGTTTTAAATATCCACAGTTTTAAAATTCTACTAATCCAAAACTATTCATCCACAAGCAAATTTCTATAAATTTTTAAAAATATTACGAAACTAAAAACTAATAAGACTTACATATAAACTTGTAAAAAACAAATCTTGATTTAACTGTGTTCTAAATTAAAATACTAATTAAAATCGTTGCTTTACAATATCACCTTAAACAACTTTCTCTTAATTATTATAAAACATTACTAATAGCAACAACGACTTTACTAATGCTAGGAGTATTAGATATTTATATACTAAACAACATAGTATTGAATAAAAAGATAACAATGAAGGAATAATACAAACTACTGTTATTTTTATAATTAGTTCGAAATTTTAAGAATTTAGTATTTGAATCTTGCCCGGAGCGGGACTTGAACCCGCACGCCGTTAAGCACTACCACCTCAAGGTAGCGTGTCTACCAATTCCACCATCTGGGCATTACATAATGATTTTATATTTTTAGGAAATATAAGAACCTAAATAATATCCTTACTAAACTCTTCAATACTTGAATCAAATTATGTTTCTATGGGTTTAGTAAGGACTTTTAAAGATTACTGAGCAGCTTCAACCTTAGTATCTTCAGCTTTAACTTCTTCTGTTGTAGCCTTTGCTTCTTCAACTGTAGGTTCAACTTCTTCAACCTTTTGTTGAGCTTCGATTTCAACTGATTTAGCTTGTTCTACTTGTGCAGTAGCTTCAGCTTCTTGCTTAACTTCTTCTTTCACTTCTTCTTTCTTATCAGCTACTGGTAAGTTATCAACTTCTTTAACAGTTTCTGTAGCTTCGATGTTTGTAAAGTCGTTCACATTCTTATCAACCTTATGTGAATTCATAACACCTAAAGCAACACTAATACCAAAGAATAAAAATGTTAAGAACCAAGTTGATTTTGTTAAGAAATTACCACTACCAACTGAACCAAATAATGTACCTGAAGCACCTGCACCAAAAGACGCTCCCATACCTGCACCTTTACCTTGTTGTACTAAAATAAATACAACCAAGAAGATTGCAACAATCATAAATATCACTAATAAGATAGGATATAAGTAACTCATAATAACCTCAACACAAACCCTGACACCATAGTCTAAGGTAACAAATAAATTTTCTCGCGCAACTATACCACACAGAGCTTTTAAATGCAATAATTAAAAGACCTAAAACCAATATTGTTTTAGGTCTTTTATGAGTTTTAAATTATTAAAAAACTCTCTATATTTAGCACTTTAGTCCTTTTATTCAAATCTAATCATCAAGCAATATTAACTTTGACTTTGTTTTACGATTACATCTGCAATATTCTGAGCAAGTTCTTTAACTAATGCTTGTTCTTCACCTTCAACCATTACTCTAACTAAAGGTTCTGTTCCAGACTTTCTTAACAATACACGACCTTTATCCGCTAAACGTTGTTCAGCTTTTTCAACGCTTTCTTTTACTTTAACATCAGATAAAGCATCAAAACCTGCAGTTAAACGTACATTAACTAACTCTTGAGGGAATAACACTAATTCTTCACAAAGTTCATGTAAAGGTTTCTTATATTCACACATTGAGCGTAATACTTGTAATGCACTGATAATACCATCACCAGTAGTTGTATGCTTTAAGCTAATAATATGACCTGAGTTTTCACCACCTAAATACCAATCATTAGCTAAAAGTTTTTCCATTACATATCTGTCACCAACATTTGCACGAGTGAACGGAATATCTAATTTCTTCAATGCTAACTCAAAGCCCAAATTACTCATTAATGTACCTACTACACCGCCATTTAATTTATTTAACTGCTTTTGATATTTAGCAATGATATATAGAAGCACATCCCCATCTAGGATCTTACCATTCTTATCAACCATCAATACACGGTCGCCATCTCCATCGAATGCAATACCTAAATCAGCATTTTCTTCTAACACCTTTAAAATTAAATTATATGGATGAGTAGAACCAAAGCCTTCATTGATATTTAAACCATCTGGAGTATTACCAATTACTACAACTTCTGCCCCTAATTCTTTAAACACGTTTGGAGCAACCTGATAAGTAGCACCATTAGCACAATCTAAAACAATCTTTAAACCTTCTAGTGAGTAGATATTAGGAAATGTACTCTTACAAAACTCAATATATCTACCTGGAGCATCACTCATTCTTACTGCTTTACCAACCTTACGAGGATCTACGATTGTCATTGGTGCATCAATTAAAGCCTCAATTTGAGCTTCAATTTCATCAGGAAGCTTTGTACCATCCTTTGAGAAAAACTTAATACCATTATCATAAAACGGATTATGAGAAGCGCTAATAACTACCCCTGCTTCAGCTCTAAATGCTCTTGTTAAATATGCAACCGCAGGTGTTGGCATAGGACCTAACAATACGCTCTTAACACCAGCTGCACTAAAACCTGCTTCAAGAGCGGCTTCTAACATATAACCAGAGATACGAGTATCCTTACCAATAATTACCTTTTTAGTACCTTTTTCAGATAAAACTTTACCCGCAGCCCAACCTAGTTTCATTACAAACTCTGGAACAATAGGATAATTACCAACTTTACCTCTAACGCCATCAGTACCAAAATATTTTCTTTCCATAAACTTCTCTTCTATCTTTTATGTTTGTTTTTCTATATATTCTTCTATAATCATATTGCTTAGTCCTGATAACTAAACAATACATTAAATAGTAAACTACTTCTTCTTAGGTATAATATTTAAATATTTATCTAATATTGGCTTCTTATGAGCAAACTCATTTGCCTTCATCCATACTTTCAACGCCATTACCGTTTCTTCAACATCGTGAACTCTTAAAATATGAGCCCCCATTTTTACTGAGTATAAAGCTAAAGCAACAGAAGGTACACATCTTTTTTCAACAGGAATATTTAATAGATTTCCAATCATACTCTTTCTTGATACACCAACTAAAATTGGCAAACCAAAACTATTAAAAGTATCAAGTCTTCCCAATAACTCATAGTTTTGTTCTAATTTTTTTGAAAATCCAAAACCAGGATCTAAAATAATATTATTTCTTTTAATACCTTTATTTAAACATTCATGTATTCTTTCAAAGAAAAAGGAATTAACATCACCTAATAAGTCATTGTATTGACAGTGCTCTTGCATGTTTTCTAAATCGCCTTGCATATGCATTAAACACACGGGAACATCATGCTTTACACAAACCTCTATAGCTCCTGGAGCACGTAGTGCATTGATATCGTTAATTATATGAGCACCTGCATTTAAAGCAGCTTCCATTACCTCTGTATTAAATGTATCAACAGATATAGCTACATCTAATTCTTTTGCAATTTTTTCAACTACTTCAACTACTCTATCTAATTCTTCTTGAATACTTACTTTGGTGCAACCCGGACGTGTTGAATAACCTCCAACATCAATGATTGTAGCACCTTGCTCAACCATTGTCTTAGCTCGTTCAAATGCTTTTTCTAATGTATTGTGCTGACCACCATCAGAAAAAGAATCCGGAGTAACATTTAAAATCCCCATTACAGCTGGTGTAGATAAATCTATTTCTCTATCTTTTGCATGTAAAATCATATTACCCCCTAAGAATGTATAAGCTACCGTCAACATCCTATAAATTTAGTATTTACTATCAACAAACCTAGCCAACTTACTCTCCTTAGTTAAATAAGGGGACGGCTAGGTTATAAATAAGACCTTATATAATAAATTATACTACTTTAAAAATATTTATCTGAAGGATCATTATGATCTACGTTTGATTCTTCTACTTTTGTATTACTATTATTAACTTTTTCAGTAGTTTTAGCTTCATTTCCTGTTTCTGTTGAAGCAGGAGATGAAACATCTTTATCAGTTTTATAGATAGATTTTTCCTCATTAGATCTATTTGATGATGAATTCGAACTTGAATCGTTGTTATTAACATCATTATTTGGTTCTCTAACAGGTTTTCTTTCCATCAAATCATTGATTTGGTCTGCATCAATTGTTTCATACTTTAATAAAGCATCTTTCATAGCATGAAGAATATCAATATTGTCTGTTAAAAGTTTATAAGCTCTATCATAGTTTCTCTTGATAATTTCTTTAACTTCATTATCAATTAAAACCTGTGTGCTATCAGACATAGACTTTAATGTACCACCTTGAGAGCCTAAATAACCTTCATTTTGGTCATCTTCCATTAATTGAGGACCAACCTTATCACTCATCCCCCATTTCAGAACCATCTTTCTTGCTAGATCAGTAGCTCTTTCAATATCATTTGACGCACCAGTAGTTACCATATCGTCACCAAAGATCAAGCCCTCAGCAATACGACCACCGTATAGAGATGAAATCATTGATTCAATATGTTGCTTAGTATGACTAAACCTATCACTCTCAGGAAGGTACATAGTTACACCTAACGCTCTTCCTCTTGGGATAATAGACACCTTATAAACAGGATCATGATCTGGAACTAACTTACCTACAATAGCATGTCCTGCTTCATGATAAGCGGTGTTTTCCTTTTCATGCTCAGACATAACCATTGTCTTTCTTTCTGGACCCATTAATAACTTATCTTTTGCAATTTCAAAGTCAGCTTGACCAACAAGCTTCTTGTTATTTCTAGCAGCACATAATGCAGCTTCATTAACAAGGTTTGCTAATTCAGCACCAGAGAATCCAGGAGTCCCTCTTGCTATCGCCTTTACATCTACATCATCAGCAATAGGAACCTTTCTAGTATGAACTTTTAAGATTTGTTCACGGCCCTTTACATCTGGTAAACCAACAGTTACCTGACGGTCAAATCTACCTGGTCTTAATAAAGCAGGGTCTAACACATCTGGTCTATTAGTTGCAGCAATAACAATTACAGCTTCATGACCTTCAAAACCGTCCATTTCTACTAATAATTGGTTTAAAGTTTGTTCTCTTTCATCGTGACCGCCACCTAAACCGATGCCACGCTTTCTACCAACAGCATCAATTTCGTCTATAAAAATAATACATGGACACTTTTCTTTTGCTTGCTTAAACATGTCACGAACACGAGAAGCACCTACACCCACGAACATTTCAACGAAATCAGAACCAGAAATAGAGAAGAATGGAACTTTCGCTTCCCCTGATATAGCTTTTGCTAATAATGTCTTACCGGTACCTGGTTGACCAAATAATAAAACACCTCTTGGAATCTTTCCACCTAGCTTTTGGAACTTACTTGGATCTCTTAAGTAATCCACAATTTCCTTAACTTCTTCTTTTGCTTCATCACAGCCAGCTACATCATCAAATGTTGTCTTAACATCATCTTCACTTAATAACTTAGCCTTACTCTTTGAAAAACTAAATGGTCCGCCCTTTGAAGAATTACCTTGCATTGAACGCATATACCATACCCAAACACCTATAAGAAGAAGCATTGGGAACCAAGAAATAAGAATAGACATTAAAATACTTGGTTCTTCAGGTTTTTCACCAACCGTTTCTATATTCTTTGATTCTAATAAAGGAAGTAACTTATCATCAGGTAAAGGCATAACAACGGTAAAACGTTCTCCACTCTTCTTTTCACCTGTAATTATCTTACCATTTATTTTTACAGATCTAATTTGATCTGATACTAATTCGTTTTTAAAGGCAACGTAATTATTTCTAGCTTCAGATGTTGTTTCATTCATCAACTCTAAGCTATAGATAATTACTAATGCAATAATAACCCATAATATTAAATTCTTTGCCATAATTATCCCTTCCTATTTATAGTTATTATCTAAATAGGTCTTTCTCCTCACTTCCTTTAAAGCCTAAGCCAACAAAATAAACTTCTCTAGATCTAGCTCTAGATGAATCTGGCTTACGTACTTTTACTTCTTTAAAATAAGTTCTTAACATCTTTAGATACTGTTCTGTCCCTTCGCCATTAAACACCTTAACGACAAAGCTTCCACCTTCCTTTAAAATCTGTAGACACATATCAAAAGCAAGTTCTACTAGATACATTGAACGTGGTTGATCTACCCCTACATTACCAGACATGTTAGGAGCCATATCGCTCATTACCACATCTACTTTAGTATCTCCAACCAACTCAAGTAATTGATCTAATACTGCCTGTTCTCTAAAGTCCCCTTGCAAGAAATCAACACCTGGAATTGGATCCATTGGTAAAATATCACAAGCAACCACTCTTCCTGTTTCGCCAATGCATGTGACTGCATATTGAGACCATCCTCCAGGAGCTGCACCTAGGTCAACCACCTTGTACCCTTGTTTGATGATACGATCCTTTCCTTGAATTTCTTCAATCTTAAAGCTTGCACGAGATCTTAAACCTAACTTATGTGCTTCTTGCACATAATGGTCATCAAAATGTTCTTTAAGCCATCTTTGTTGGCTTGCAGTTCTTTTCTTCTTTGCCATTAACTCTTAATATAATATTAAAAAAACAAAATATAATTTAACTATATACTTAACTTTATTGTAAATCAAAACTAAAACACAAAATTAAGCTTAACAATAATTTATATAGGAATTTAAAACTTAAAATACAATACCTTATCTATATAAATGGTTATTTTTCTACAATATCATTATATATTAAATGCCAAACTTTTTATATATAAAAAAAACTATATAAATAATTAAAGGAATTCAATTTAAATTTTTGTGAACTATAGCTTTCATGTACTACTAAACCTGTTATCACATTATCACGAAATACCTCATAATACACTCAAATAATAGCTGTACAAAAACACATACTAATTACAAATTAAATAATCATATGTACTGTAATTCTTCTATTAGAAAAACAACTACAATTAATTAAATAATGTTATAATAATCACATTATATTATTTTGAAATTTAAAGCTTATTTTATTAAGGTAACAAAATGGAATTAACCACAAAGCAAAAGCTTTTTTTGAAAACTAAAGCTCATGATTTAAAACCAGTTGTTATGATTGGTCAAAAAGGTGTTACTGAAACTGTTATTACTGAAATCATAACATCTATTGAACATCATGAACTATTAAAGATTAAGATTAACTCTGAAGATAGAGAACAAAAAGAAGAAATTGCTCAGTATATTGCAGAACAAACAGGCTCTGAAATTGTTCAACTAATGGGTAAAAACCTTACGTTATTTAAACAAAACAAAAAGAAATCAAAGTTCTCTCTTCCTAAAGATAAGTAATATCTTTTTACGAACAAGAGAAAATTAAGTAACTGTTCTTTGTTAAGTATTCTTAAAATTTTTCTCTTACTTCTGCTTCTAAATCCCCTTGTAAAAAAAAACTCATAGGGGATTTTTATTTTGAAGTATAAAACTCAGCCAACATCCATCTCAGTTTTTATCTTCTCCAAAAATAAGAAAAGGCATGTAACATACATGCCTAATACATTTTGAACAACAAACTTTCGGATTTACCTTATTATAACATTTTTATAATGATTTTGGTATACCTTATAATAATATTTTCTATTTTAAGACACTTCTTGCTCTTAAATACGTTAAATATACTTAACGTCAACAATGTAATAATTAACAGCGCCTTTTGGTGTTTGTACTGTTACATCATCTTCTGGGAATTTACCGATAATTGCTCTAGCTATTGGAGTCTTGTATGATAATAATCCCTTAGTTACATCCGCTTCATGTTCGCCAACAATTTTATAAGTTACTTCTGTACCATCTTCTTTTTCAAGATATACAGTAGCCCCAAAAACCACTTTATATTCACCATCAACTGGCTTTTGTTTTGTAATGTCAATAACTTCAGCTGTAGATAATTGACCTTCCATATCCTTGATTCTAGCTTCACACATACCTTGTTCTTCACGAGCAGCGTGATATTCAGCATTTTCCTTTAAGTCACCATGTTCACGAGCTTCTGCAATAGCAGCTGTAATACGTGGACGTTCTGTTCCTTTCAAAAACTCTAATTCTTCTCTTAGTTTTTGATGACCTTCAACTGTCATTGGAGTTCTAACCATTTCATCCTCCTAATAAAAAAATAAAAAAAAATATATGGCTCATAAAAATGAGTCATATTATTGTTATAAATAAAATATTATTGTTAATAAGAAATTAAATTTTGAAACATAATACTATGTTTGAATAAAGCAATAATATCATTATTTACGTAATAAACAACTAATAAAAAATATATTTAGTAAATACATCGCACAGCTAACAATATCTTAATTTCATATAGAATAAAGCTATTATTAACTTGACATTTAAATAAAAAAAGACGTAATCAAAGTGATTACGCCTTTTGCTAATTAATTATGCAATCACTTAATTCTTCAAATCATCAAAGAAATCTTTAACTCCATCAAAGAATGATTTCTTCTTTGGTTCATGAGTCTTAGATGACTTAGAGTCACCAGATAAAGACTCTTCAAAGTTCTTTAAAATTTCTTTCTGTTTTTCTGTTAAGTTAATAGGCGTTTCTACAATAATGTGACAATATAAGTAACCTACACGAGCTGAATTTAATATTGGACATCCCTTGTTAGGAACTCTTAATATAGCACCTGATTGTGTTCCTTCTTTAATTGTAAGATTCAACCTACCATCTAATGTCGGAACCGAAACCTTTCCACCAAGAGCAGCACATGTGAAGCTAATAGGTACTTCTATATGTAAGTCTTCACCATCACGTTGGAAGATACTATGTTCTTGAACTTGAACAACAACATATAAGTCACCTGCAGGAGCTCCGTTTCTACCAGCTTCACCTTTACCTGGTAATCTAAACTTAGCACCAGTATCAACACCTTTCGGTATTGTTAAATCAATAGTGTTAGAAGAACGAACTCTACCTTCACCATGACACTTCTTACATGGAGATTCTATAATCTTACCTGTTCCACGACACTTAGGACATTCTTGTTGTACACGGAAGAAACCTTGAGAAGCAACAACAACACCTGAGCCATTACAATGTGGACAAGTCTTAGATTTTGTACCTTCCTTACAGCCTGAACCATGACAGTCTGTACATTCAACCATTGTGTCAACTTTTATAGTCTTCTTACAGCCCTTACATGCTTCTTCTAAAGTAATAGTTACAACCTGTTGAATTGAACGACCCGGTTGTTGTTGAGGACGTCCACTTCTTCCACCACCACGGCCAAAAATATCACCAAATATATCGCCGAAGATATCGCCAAAGTCAGCTCCACCACCAAAGCCGCCGAAACCACCGCCACCTTGATTAGGATCTACACCTGCAAAACCATATTGATCATATGCAGCACGTTTTTGAGGATCACTCAAAATTGCGTAAGCTTCGTTTATTTCTTTAAACTTTTCTTCTGCACCTGGTTCACTATTACGGTCAGGGTGATATTTCATTGCCATACGCTTGAATGCTTTCTTGATGGTTTGCTCATCAGCATTCTTGTCGATACCTAAAACTTCATAATAATCACGCTTTGACATTGGATATACCTGTTAATAATTGCTTTTATACACTTGAACGGAT
Source organism: Ruminobacter sp. (assembly GCA_036311285.1). Lineage (GTDB taxonomy): Bacteria > Pseudomonadota > Gammaproteobacteria > Enterobacterales > Succinivibrionaceae > JAXJQF01. The sequence goes on from JAXJQF010000128.1 coordinate 9,848, forward strand.
ACTGTTAATTTTCTGTGACAGCATCCGTTCAATAAAATTAATAATCTTTATTTAATAATTTAGATTATTTATCATCCTTAACTTCTTCAAACTCAGCATCCATCGCATCATTGTTAGGATCCTTTTGAGCTTGTTCAGCATTAGGTTGACCTTGTGTACCTTGTTGAGTGTATTGAGCTAAAGCACTGCAGATGTCATTTAATTTCTTTTCAGCAGCTTCAATAGCTTCCTTACTATCACCACGTACAGCAGTTTCTAATTCACTTACAGCACTGTCGATATTAGCCTTTAAGTCTGCAGGAATCTTATCACCAGCTTCAGCCATTTGCTTCTTAATCGCGTGAGCCATAGAATCACCACGGTTACGAGCTGTTGCTAATTCTTCAAACTTCTTATCTTCAGCAGAATTTAATTCAGCTTCTCTTACCATCTTTTGAATTTCTTCTTCTGATAAGCCTGATGAAGATTGAATTGTGATCTTTTGTTCCTTACCTGTATTCTTATCCTTTGCAGTTACATGGATACAACCGTCAGCATCGATATCAAAAGTAACTTCAATTTGAGGTACACCTCTTGGAGCTGCAGGAATATCAGTTAAGTCAAAGTTACCTAATAACTTGTTATCAGCTGCACGCTTACGTTCACCTTGTAACACTCTAATTGTTACAGCAGGTTGATTATCTTCTGCAGTTGAGAACACTTGGCTCTTCTTAGTAGGGATTGTACTATTCTTTTCAATAAGAGTAGTCATCACACCACCCATTGTTTCGATACCTAATGATAATGGAGTAACGTCTAATAATAATACGTCTTTCTTATCACCTGCTAATACCGCACCTTGAATAGCTGCACCAACTGCAACAGCTTCATCAGGGTTAACATCTTTACGTGGTTCCTTACCAAAGAATTCACTTACAACCTTTTGTACTAAAGGCATACGTGTTTGACCACCAACTAATAATACTTCGTCAACGTCACTCTTATCTAAACCAGCGTCTTTTAATGCGATTTGAACTGGCTCTAATGACTTCTTCACTAAATCTTCAACTAATGCTTCTAATTTAGCACGAGTTAACTTCATTTGTAAGTGCTTAGGACCTGTTGCATCACATGTGATGTATGGTAAGTTGATTTCAGATTGAGTTGCTGAAGATAATTCGATCTTAGCCTTTTCAGCAGCTTCCTTTAATCTTTGTAATGCTAAGATGTCATTACGTAAATCAACACCTGATTCCTTCTTAAATTCATCAATGATGTATGTAATTAAGATATTATCAAAATCTTCACCACCTAAATGAGTATCACCGTTTGTTGATAATACTTCAAAAGTCTTTTCACCATCAACTTCATCGATATCGATGATTGAAATATCGAATGTACCACCACCTAAGTCGTATACAGCGATCTTCTTTTCACCTTTAACCTTGTCTTCACCATAAGCCATAGCTGCAGCTGTTGGTTCGTTGATGATTCTCTTTACATCTAAACCTGCAATACGACCTGCATCCTTAGTAGCTTGACGTTGTTGATCGTTAAAATATGCTGGAACTGTAATAACTGCACCTGTTACTGGTTCACCTAAAATATCTTCTGCAGTCTTCTTCATCTTCTTTAATACTTCTGCAGATACTTGTGGTGGAGCCATGTTCTTGTCTTTAACTTGAACCCATGCGTCACCATTATCAGCCCTAACAATCTTATAAGGCATGATAGAGATATCGCGTTGAACTTCTTTATCTTCGAAACGACGACCGATTAAACGCTTAATAGCAAATAATGTATTTTGTGGATTTGTAACAGCTTGACGCTTTGCAACATCACCAACTAATGTTTCACCATCATTTGTATAACCAATGATTGATGGTGTTGTACGGTGACCTTCAGCATTTTCTAATACACGTGCTGTACCATTTTCTAATACTGCTACACAAGAATTTGTTGTACCTAAATCGATACCAATAATCTTTCCCATTTTTTTACTCCTAATTGTACTAATGCTTTTTGCTAGTACTTAATTTTGTTTTAAATTTCTTTCTATCTTATATATAGTGGCTAATTTTTCTATTTCAAGGGCATTTTTAAAAAATTTATGCTTCTTCTGAAATAATTGTTCCATTACCCTTAGACACTATAACCATTGCAGGTCTTACTACTCTGCCATTTAATGTATAACCCTTTTGAATCACTGCCATTACATGATTAGCAGGAACTTCATTATTTTCTAAAGATTGAATAGCTTGGTGGAATTCTGGATTAAATGGTTCACCCATTGGATCGTGACATTCAACACCATTATCCTTTAAAGATTTTAATAATAAAGAATATGTAGCTTCAATACCTTGAACCATTACTTTAGTTGCTTCATTTTCTTTGTCAGCAAATTGAATAGCTTTTTCCATAGGATCTAAAGCTGGTAACAAATCTTTTACAAATCTATCTAAAGCAAACTTTCTAGCTTTATCAACCTCTTGCTCACAACGACGACGCATATTAGCAACTTCTGCTTGTGCTCTTAATACTTCATCCTTAGCAGCTGCTAAATCTTCAGTAAGCTTGTTAATTTTTAATAATGTTTCAGCATCTTCAACCTTTGTTGCTTCATCATTATTTTCTACTACAGTTTCAGCTTGTTGCTCAGTCGCTATATTTTCTTTTTCTTCAACAGAATCAACATTCTGATTTTCTGCTTGTGAACACATGTATGTTTTCTCCAATTTCGTATGTTTTAAATATTTAATTTGCTTATACCTAATAAATAGAGATGAATTATTTTTTTTCAAGGCAAAATCAAAAAAATTTTAAAGTTTTTTTATTTGTTCTTTTTAACTCTCCCTTAAACTCTTTAAAATTAAAGCCTTAGCTTGTATTTTCATAAAATTTAATCAATTTAAAACAAATCTCCCAATCAGAAAAAAATTACAATAAAAACGCAATATCGATTCAATAAAAACTAATCAAACCACATTCATTGTGGTTTGATTGTAAACATTATTTAGATCAATACTTTTGAAATTGTTTAATTAATTTATCTTTGTTTCATAAAACAAAATCTCATTTTTACTATACAAATCAACATGTTAATTTTTTTAATACTATATTTATCGAAAAAAAACACTCAATGTATTATAATTCCTTTAATTTATTTAAAAAGATTCGATTAACAGATCAAATCAACTATACAAAAATGACATAAAAGCAAGCTAAATACATTAATAAACAATTAACTTTACAATTATGAAAAAATTATTATCACTTCCATTATTTATTTGTTTTTCAGTTTTATTATTTTCAACTGGCTGTGCATACCGTGCAGATTTAATGCAAGGCAACTTTTATGAACAAAAAGATATTGATAAACTAAAAATTGGTATGTCACCTGAACAAGTGAGATATATTTTTGGTACACCAATGTTAACAAATCCATTTGAAACAAATAAATGGTATTACATCAAATCTGTTAGAAAAGGTTGGAGTGCCCCTGAGCAAGAAACAATTATTATTATATTCGACAAAGATACAAATAAAGTTAAAGACATGATCGGTGATCATCCTAAACCAGCTAACTTCTATCAACCTTTAAATACAGTTAATGAATAAGTTTATTTTATCATTCAATAAATATTTGTTTATAGTCTCTAGCACAATAGCTGCTAGTGCATTAACTTGTTCATGTTCTAATATATTCGATGAAAATAATCCTTTTGTAGAAAACAGTATCTTTAAAGAAAAAAAAGAACATAAAAAGTTTTATGGAAAACTTCATTTAAATAACTTTAATGCAAAAAGTAAGTTCAACCAAACTCATGAAAAAGATACTGTTTTTAATTCACACGCTAAAACTTGTGTAACAGGAGAACCTAGTTCTGCAATAAAACTTGCAGAACTATACAAAAGTTCTTTAGACTCATCATCTGCTGATTATCTATATTACCAACAACCGAGTTTTAATAAAGAATTTAAATTGTGTCATACATTTATAAAAGATAGTTTAAGCTACTTTAATAAAGCTAAAGATCGTAAAACAAGACACATATTCAACATAGAGAATAAAATCAACGAATATCAACAAGCGTTTAACATAATTGACGCTGCTGTAATAAATGATAAAAAGACTATCAAACACATTGTTCGTACTTTTTTAGAAAAGAAAGACTTCGAAAATGTTTATTACTGGCTTCGATACGCCACAATGAATATATATTACACTCCGCAAAAAACAAATTTATTTGTTGGCAAATATCTATTTAAAATTGATGAGCATAAAGATTTTGGTTATTCATTAGTTGAAACATCTGCAAGAAACGGTTTCCAAGCTGCAATTGATACATTAAAAACAACTGATTTTGCAAAATATAGAAACGACAACATTCATTCAGATACTCATAACAAAATATATAAAGAGATTATTGAGAAACACTAAAATATTTATAAACAAAAATCGCACTTACTGTGTAGAATTTTTCTACGTTTCCATATCAATAGAATGATAAAATTCTCCTAAGCTATCTGTCTCTTCTGTCTTGTCATTATCAATTTTTCCTTGCTTGGTATAAACAATATCAAGTTCCGACTCAAACATTTTCTTAAAGTCAGATGCAGTATCACTTGCATGCTCATTTTCATCTGCATAGTGCTTAGAATTCTTTTTCTTAAATACTTTACGTATTCCTCTTTTAAACTCAACAGAACTAGCTAATTCTCTTGGTCTTGGCAAGATATTAAATAACTCATCCATATCTCCTCCATAGAATATCTCTTAATTGATATTCAGTTAAGTGATGGTAAGAAAATTTAACTCTCCTTATATTAATTATAACGTCAAAAATTGTAAAAAAATAAGGAAATGACATTAATCATTTCCTTATATTTAATTATTTTACTAGAAGAACTTATTAGATCTTATCTTCCTTGATAGTTTCTGGTTCTGTAGCTTCTACTGATTCTACATTTTCCATAACACTAGCACCAGAATATTCAACTTCAAACTTAACTTCGTCAACCGCGTTGATTTCTTCTTGAGCTTCAACAGCTAATGCATCACCAGATTCAATAGCTTCTTCTAAAGCCTTTTCTAAAGCATCTTCAACTGAAACATTTGGATCAAAATCTAATTGATCTTCAATTTTTTCTTCAGTTTCTACAACTACATCTGCTTCATCAGCAACTGTTTCTGCTGCAACAACTTCAGCACCCTCTTCAGCCTTTTCAACTTTATCGTTTACTTCTACAACTACAGGAGGTTCAATTAAAGCCTTAATTGATAACTTAATTCTGTTTTGCTTATCAATTTGAAGAACCTTAACATTAACTTCTTGACCTTCAGACAAATAACAACATACATCCTTAACGCGTTCATGAGCAATTTCAGAGATATGAACTAAACCGTCCTTACCTGGTAAAATATTAACGAATGCACCAAAATCAGTTAACTTAATAACTTTACCAGTATATACGCCACCAATTTCAACTTCTGCTGTTAAAGCTTCAATTCTCTTGATAGCTTCCTTCGCCTTAATACCATCAGTAGCTGCAATCTTAACTGTACCATCATCTTCTAAGTCAATTACTGTACCAGTTTCTTCTGTTAATGCTCTGATTGTAGCACCACCTTTACCGATTACATCCTTAATCTTATCTGGATTAATCTTAATTGTATGAATTCTCGGAGCATAATCAGAGATTTCAGTCTTAGGAGCAGGAATAGCCTTATTCATTACAGATAAAATATGCATTCTAGCTTCATGAGCTTGCTTTAATGCAACCTGCATGATTTCCTTTGTGATACCTTCAATCTTGATATCCATTTGTAACGCAGTAACACCTTCAGTAGTACCAGCTACCTTAAAGTCCATATCACCTAAATGATCTTCGTCACCTAAAATATCTGTTAATACTTGGTATCTTTCACCTTCTTTTACTAAGCCCATTGCAATACCTGCAACTGCTGCCTTACATGGAACACCTGCATCAAATAACGCTAAAGAAGAACCACAAACAGAAGCCATTGAGCTTGAACCGTTTGATTCAGTGATTTCAGATACAACACGAATTGTATATGGGAACTCACTCTTAGATGGTAATACCGCTGCTACACCACGCTTAGCTAAACGACCGTGACCAATTTCTCTACGCTTTGGTGAACCTACACGACCAATTTCACCTACACAGTATGGTGGGAAATTGTAATGTAATAAGAATCTTTCTGTACGTTCGCCACATAATTCATCGATAATTTGAGCATCTCTTTCACTAGCTAAAGTACATGTAACCATAGCTTGTGTTTCACCTCTAGTGAATAAAGCACTACCGTGAACTCTTGGTAATAAACCTGTACCTACTGTTAAAGGTCTAACCATCTTAGTATTTCTACCATCAATACGAGGTTCACCTGCTAACACACGAGAACGAACGATTTCTTTTTCTAAATGATGGAAATATTCTGCTGCTCTTAATTCATTTAATTCTTTTTCATCTGCTTCATACTTAGCTTTTAAAGTTGTGATTACTTCATCTTTAATCGAAGCAACAGTTTCATATCTCTGTAACTTATCAGTAATTCTGTAAGCGTCACCTAATTTAACTTCAGCTATTTCAGCAATTTCTGCTTTTAATACTGTATCAACTTCAGGTGGAGTCCAATCCCAAGGAGCCTTATTAACTTCTTTCGCAAATTCGTTAATGTTATCAATAACTGTCTGCATTTGTTCGTGACCGAACATTACAGCGCCTAACATTGTTTCTTCAGGTAAAATCTGAGCTTCTGATTCAACCATTAATACTGCTGGCTTAGTACCTGCAACAACTAAGTCTAACTTACTTGTATCTAATTCGCTATTTAATGGATTTAATACATACTTACCATCTATATAACCAACTCTTGCTGCACCAACAGGACCGTTGAAAGGAATACCAGACACAGCTAAAGCTGCACTTGTTCCAATTAATGAAATAATATCTGTTGGGATTTCAGGGTTTGCAGAAACAACTGTTACAATAATTTGAACATCGTTAGTAAAGCCATCAGGGAATAATGGACGAATTGGTCTATCAATTAAACGAGCAATTAATGTTTCACCTTCACTTGGTCTACCTTCTCGCTTAAAATAACCACCTGGAATTCTACCAGCTGCATATGATCTTTCCTGATAATCTACTGTTAAAGGGAAGAAATCACGATCTTCACCAACAGCATCCTTAACACCACAAACTGTTACAAAAACAGAAGTATCATCCATACTAGCCATAACCGCAGCATCAGCTTGACGAGCCATAGCACCTGTTTCTAAAGTAATGGTATGCTTACCATACTTAAATTGCTTTACTATAGGTTTCACTCTTTAACACCTTTTCAAATTAAACTATTCAATAAAAACTGTTTAAGTATAATCTCAACTATAAAAACAAGCAATAAAAAAGGGAGCAAGAATGCTCCCTTTGTGCTAAATATTTTAAAATTAGCGACGTAAACCTAATTTTACACGTAATTCTTCATAACGCGCAGCATCTTTAGACTTTAAGTAGTCTAACATCTTACGACGTTCTGAAACCATACGTAATAAACCACGACGGCTGTGGTGGTCTTTCTTGTGAACTTCAAAGTGAGATTGTAAACCGTTGATTTGAGCAGTTAATAATGCGATTTGAACTTCTGGTGAGCCAGTATCGCCTTCTGAACGAGCATATTCTGCAACGATTGCCTTCTTTTGTTCTGCAGTTAGTGACATAATTTTCTCCAAATAGAAAAAGTTTAAAATTCACCAATAGCCGATCACTAATTCAGCTACGGTACCAAAGTGTGATAATTATACAAAAATTAGAAAATTATTCAACAAATAATCTCTATTTTATTCTTCCACGACTAGAGCCTTTAGTATTAGAAACTCCTCCGATACTCATACCAATTAGTGATGAGATTGTATAAGCATGACATATAGCCCCTGCTAATGCGTCAGCAGCATCAGCTTGAGGTGTTCCACTTAAATGCAAAGTACTAGTTACCATCGCTTGAACCTGTGCTTTCTGAGCATTACCATAACCAACAACAGCTTGCTTTATTTGACGAGCACTGTATTCATATACAGGTACATTATTTTTTACTGCTGCACATATCGCTGCCCCTCTTGCTTGACCTAGCTTTAAAGCACTCATTACATTCTTTGATAAAAACACTTCTTCAATAGCCAAATAATCTGGCTTAAACTCTGAAATAATTTCATACACTCCATCAAAGATCTGTCCAAGTTTTAACGACAATCTATCACCAGAGGTTCTAATACATCCAGATGCAATATAAGTACATTGATTATTAAAGAAGTTAATAACTCCATAACCTGTAACTCTTGAACCTGGGTCAATACCTAATATAACCGCCATACTACATCCAAACTAAAAATTATACTCGTAAGTGTATGATAACATTTTATTAATAGGTTGTGAACACATAGACTTGTAGAAGACAAAGCTTCCTGCTTCAACCACTACTGCATTAGTTACGATGATACGTAACTCAATGTATTACACAGTGTCAACAGAAGTTTAGTTAGGGCTATTTCATCCCTACTGTATATTTAGTTTTACTCTACTTCAAAAACTATAAAATATCGTCATTCTAAGAATTTTAGTAAATTTTTGTACATATATTACAATTACGATACTGTTCAGTAACAAAAACTTCACATATATTCAATTTAAGTCTATACTGATACCAATCGGGAACAAAATATTCATATTTATATAATTTAAGTTAATTTGATACCGATCGGAAACATATATTCATAGTTATACAACTTTAGACTAAATTGATACTTAACGGGATCAAAAAGAGGTTTTAGATGAATAACCAAGATTTAACAACAATGGAAGATATAGGAAAAATAATACGGGATACTCGTAAAGAACAAGGTCTTACGCAAGAAGAACTTGCAGGTATATCAGGTACAGGTCGACGTTTTATTAGTGATCTTGAAAACGGGAAAAATAGCATCCAAACTGGTAAGTTATTACTAGTAATAAAAGCCCTTGGATTGAATTTACATATTTTCAATAAATGGATGAATAAGTAATGACAGATGTATTAAATGTATATTTAAAAAATAAGTTTGCGGGATGCTTAAGTTACAACAATGGCGAGTTGTCTTTTCAATACGATAAAAATTATTTAGCTAACAATAATAATTTTCCTCTTTCAGCTAGTTTACCTCTAAGTGAAAGTATTTTTAATGATAACATAGTTAGACCATTCTTTGATGGTTTATTGCCCGAAGATGTTGCAAGAACACAAATAGCAAGAATATTGAAAACAGATAGTAGAAATACATTTGCTTTAATAAAAATAATTGGTGCTGATTGCGCCGGAGCAATCTCCGTACAATCTCAAAATGTTAAATTACAAGATCTGTCAAATCCAAAATACAAATACATCGAAGACGAAGAAGCATATAATATTCTTAGCTCACTAAAAGTAAGACCTTTATATATCGGAGAGGATGATTTTAGGATATCAGGAGCTGGTGCACAAGAAAAATTAATAGCATGTATTATCAACAACAAATTAGCACTACCATTAAACGGAACACCTTCAACACACATTATAAAACCTAATATTGAAGGATATAAAGATACAGTTTTTAACGAACTTTTCTGCATGAAATTAGCTAAAGCTTGTGGATTGAATGCCCCAGTATGTTTTATAAAAACTATAAACGATAAAAATTTCTACGTTGTTGAAAGATATGATCGAGAAAAAAACGACGAATTATGGACAAGAATACACCAAGAAGATTTTTGCCAAATATTAAATATCTTACCGGAAAACAAATACGAAAGTGACGGTGGCCCAAATCTGAAGTCATGCTTCGAACTTTTGGATAAACTAAAAGTAGCAGCTACTAGCAAAATAGCTTTTATTGATTTAGTTATTTTCAACTATCTCATAGGAAATGGTGATGCGCATGCCAAAAACTTCTCTATTCTTTATAAAAACGATATTCCAATGTTAGCTCCTTGCTATGATTTAATGTGCACAGCAATTATGGCTCCTTACTATGATAAACATAAAATGGCGATGAAATTATGTGCGAAAAAATATTTTATGAGTAGAGTAAAACGTGACAATTTTGCAAAATTATCAGAAATTTCAGGTTATAGAGCAGATTTTATTCTAAAAAGATTAGACATAATGTCTGCAAAAATAGGTAAAGAAGCCAATAAACTTGCTAATGTTCTAAATTCAACTACAGATACTCAATCAGATGTTTACTGTTCTATAATTAAAATAATAGAAAAACATGTTTCTATGGTACAAAAGAAATAAACGCTTTTAAAATTTTAAGAGAACAAATAAATAGTAATTAGCTAAAACGAAAATTCGTATAAACTCTTAATAACTTCTAACTTAAATTTATTTAATAAGGCAGATGAAGAGTCAATGGTGGGTCCGCACGGGCTCGAACCGTGGACCAATTGATTAAGAGTCAACTGCTCTACCAACTGAGCTACGGACCCATGACTGGTGGTCGCTATAGGGATCGAACCTATGACCTCCTCCTTGTAAGGGAGATGCTCTCCCAGCTGAGCTAAGCGACCACATATTTCATCATATTGAAAAGTATGTAAGAATCTCATGGTGGTCGCTATAGGGATCGAACCTATGACCTCCTCCTTGTAAGGGAGATGCTCTCCCAGCTGAGCTAAGCGACCACATA
>JAXJQF010000129.1:0-1899 GCA_036311285.1 Ruminobacter sp.
TTGAACGAACCATTTGAAAAAGAATTGTGCGTAATCGTTTGTTGCCTAGTTTTGTTATACTTAAATGTTTACCATCAACATCACCTGATTGTTCGATGTGTGGATCAGTTCCTGTAAAAGCAACCAAAGCTTTATGTGATTTGAATCTATCAACGTTCATGATTTCAGCTATGAATCTAGCTGCAGTATTATGACCAACACCTGGCGTAGAAACAAGAGAGTCTAATAATTCTTTCTTATCAGAATTGTGAATAATCTGGCAAATAGTTTTAATTGTCTCATCTAATCTTTGTTTATAAAAAATAGCTTGTTCTACAAGGTCTTTAAACATTGATACTGAGTAATCGTATTGGTTACAACCAGGAACAATTTTTTCAATATAAGCAAATAACTTATCAGCAAATTTTAAGCAGTAATTAGCTGAATGATTTGATAAAGATTGATACTTATTAGCAACAGTTTGAACGCGGTGAGAAGTTACAAATTTAGGATGAGGATATTCTTTAAGAAAGTATAAAGAATTATAACAGTCAAATTCGCTAAAAATACGCTTATAATAAGGATAAATCGAATCTAATAGTTCATGTAGATGAACAGTTATTACTTGATAAATATCTTCTAATTGGCAGTAATGTTTTTGTAATTCTCTTAAGTATTTTTCCTCAGGTGTAGGTTCATAGTAAATCTTAAGTTTGTTTTCGTAATAAACATAAGAAATACTTTTACAATCTCGCTTATCAGTTTTCTTAGCACGAAGATCACTCTTTCTAACTTTAGCAGCAACTAAAGGTGGAATAGGAATAAACCTTAGTTTTTGTTCTTCTAGGTAATTCATTAGTGGCAAGTGATAAACACCGGTGTATTCAAAGAAAATAAGTGGTTCGATATTTGTTTTTTCTTTGATTAGATTAAAGATTTCATTAATGTAGGAAAAACCTATTTTTGTATGTTCAATTTCTTTAGGTTTGGATACTTGTTTATTAATATCCCAAAAGCCTTGAACATGACTTGATTCCTTAGATACATCAATTGTAATACAAGGATTCATAATAATAGCACCTCAATTTCTAGACGTAACAAGATAGGTTGAAAACTCCCATGAGTCCTGAACTTAAGCTAATATTCGTTGATTGATACAGACTTATGATTAATGATTATTAACATATTCTAATTTACTGATCTAGTTAAGAAAAGGTGGAAGGGAGACAGATTATACCGCGGGTTCACAAATGTGTCCAATTTAAATCGACGTCTCCTCAACCAAATGAATAGAACTACGTCTAACTCTATTCATTAGAAATATAACAAGTCTGATATAGCTTGTATAAATTGATTATATCAAATATAAAAGGTATAATAGAACTATGAAATATTTCGTAACTTTATTATACGAATTTATATTGAACTAAAACTGAGAATTTTTAATATATTTCATGATGTACTTATGGTGGATTTAGTATTATATAATCATTAAAAAAGGAGGAGTCATTATGTTAAAACACATCGAAGAATTTCAAAACCAAATTAATAATTTAAAAAATGAAATTAATAAAGAACAAGATAAATATAAACTTGTTGAATTAAACTTTAAACTTGAAAAATTAACAGATAGTTATAATTATTTTGTTAAGACAATTTTAAATAATTTTACAGAAGGACAAGTTTTAGAATTATTTAATGTAAATAACTTTGCTGACTTCCAAAAAGAATTAATTGAAGCAAATAATAGTGATTTGTTAGCAAATTTAATTAATAATTTAGATAAAGGAAAAGAGTCATATGACGATATCTTTAATAAAATTAAAGTTTATAAATCAAAATATGATTTTTCACTGTCTATTAAAGTTTGAATAAAACGTATTTCAGAAGGAAATAAATCTAAGTTGTTAGTCAATACAA
>JAXJQF010000130.1:0-16431 GCA_036311285.1 Ruminobacter sp.
ATTATTTTGTTGTTTGATATATAAGGGGTTAGAGAGAATCTAGATTATGAAGTAAGATGGAAAAGTGTAAAACTCCCGTGTGTATAAAAAATATTTGTATTTTTTTTAAATAGGAGTATAATGTATATCAATTATTGATATTACATGAGACTTTTAATATGTTAAGAAATTTAATTTGGATTTTATTCAGTTTAAAACCTTCGTATTATTTTAGACATTTTATTTTAATTTCACCATTGACATTGTATATCTTATTTCATATTCCTTTGTTAGATAAGGTAACTCATTCGGTAATAAACTTGAATTATGTAGAAAGTGTTGTTTATATATCTATAAGCTGGTTACTTTATCCATTCTCTAGATTTGTTTACGAAATCACAGTTAATTGGTTAACAGGTGGCCATGTATTGATTGTTAATGGTTTACTTTGGTTATTCGTAAAACTCTTTACTATGGGACTTTGTTTGACGTTTGCTGTAGTTTTAGCTCCGATTGCATGGATTTATTTATACTGTTATTTTAAGTTCGGTGAAGGAAGAGGCGATTATAATTGTAATTAGCAATACTTATTTATATGCAACAATCCGAAGAAAATATATTTCCCATGAATTGATCTAAATTATTATAGGTAGTATTTTTAGGCATGTTTCGTTTCTGGAATGAGTTATGTCAGAGAGGTGTAGAATTAAGATATTCTAGGACTGAACAAGTCTGGATTTCCGAAAGGTTGGTTTGAGAGTAGTGTAAGATTAATATAGTCTAGGACAAAGAAGAGTCAGGATCGTTTGTTAGTAACGATAATTTTAATTTTGATGAATACTTGAAAAAAGAAAGACAAAAGTTTTTTGATGTTTAAAATGTTTAATCAAAAGGGGGAAATTATGTACGCAATAGCTTTTGATCTCAACGTTGATGATCTAAGAAAGTACTATGGCGAGCCGTATAATTCTGCTTATGACGAAATTCGCAAAGACTTAGAAGATCTAGGTTTTGAGTTGATGCAAGGTAGTGTTTATCTGTCTACAAACGAAAAAGACTCGCTAACTAGCGTGTATAAGGCAATCAATAAACTTTCTAAAATTGATTGGTTTAAGAAGTCTGTTCGTGATATTAGAGCTTTTAAAGTTGAAGATTGCTCAGATTTTACAGAAGTTGTTAAATCTGAGTAAATCAGGGCGATTGTACGCGAGTTCGTCTATTTGTGTAAGCATTAAGAATATACAATAATATATATTGTATTCATAATTAATACAAACGTTATAACAAAGGGGGGTATATGCCTACATCAACATTGAGCACTAGAGTTAATGCTCAAGATAAAGATTATTTTTTAAAAATGTGTGAAGAGTTAGGAGTATCGGCAAGTACTGCACTTAATATGTTCGTCAAAAAATGTATTCGAGAAGGTTCTATTTTAGGTATTGAATTAGAAGTCCGTGATGAAAATGGATTTACAACACAAGATGTTGAATATCTATTAGAAAGCATTGAGCAAATCAAGAATGGTGATGTAATTGAATATAAAGTGAATTAAAGATGAATGTATTGTTTTCGGCAAATGCTTGGCACGAATTTAATGAGATTAAAGAAAATTCAATCTTAGGTAAAAGTATTCGTGCAACGTCTGAGAGTAGTGTAAGATTAATATATTCTAGGACTTCGCCATTCAAAATTTTGTAAATGCCAAAATAAATATGTCAGTTTTCGCCAAGTTGAAATTGTAATTAGTAAGTCCTTTTCAAAAAGGAAATATCTCTAAATTGTATAATAAGGAACCTAACTGAGTTAGTTAATGTGAATTGTTCGGATATTACGAACAATTAATTTTCTTGAGATTAAATCGGTAATTATGTACTATAGGTCGGAATAATTAAAAAAATAGCATTGAAGGATAAATAAATGAGGATTACATACCTATGGAATTCATTAAGAGGTTTTTAGCTAATGTAGGACTATACACTCCAACTTGTGATAACAGAAATCCGATTCTTAACTCACCTAAGGATATAACTAGAAAATTGATTAATGATATTGTTAATAATAATTTAGATTCATTAACGATTAACTATGAGTTTACAAGAAAGCGATTAGATAAAGAAAAAGATTCATCCTGGGAAAAAGAACTGTATCGAACAAATCCTTTTTGGAAGGCTAATCGAAAAAAAGAACTTAAACGTATAGAGTTTGAAATCATTTTAGGTAAAAAAGTACGTTCTCTTGTAGCGGCTTTTATGAATATGAAAAGTTTAGAGTACGTAAATTTGAAGGATACTTCTAATGTTACGGATATGAGCTATATGTTTTCTTTTGCTGAATCTTTTAATCAGCCAATTGAAAACTGGGATACTTCTAACGTTACTGATATGAGTTGTATGTTTAGCGGTGCGTACTCATTTAATCAGCCTATAGGAAATTGGAATACCTCCAAAGTAACTGATATGAGTCATATGTTTTCTTTTACTGACTCTTTTAATCAATCAATTGCAAAGTGGGATACATCAAATGTTACAGACATGAGTTTTATGTTTCATTTTGCAGAATCTTTTAATCAACCTATTGGTAACTGGGATACATCAAAGGTTTGTTGTATGATGTTTATGTTCGGTGATGCTTATTCATTTAATCAACCTATCGGCAGTTGGAATACCTCAAACGTTGATGATATGAGTCATATGTTCAGTGGAGCTAGTTCTTTTAATCAGCCAATCGATAGTTGGGATACCTCTGGTGTTGATGATATGAGTTACATGTTCAGTGATGCTACTTCCTTCAATCAGCCAATTGGCAATTGGGATACCTCTAATGTTGAGGATATGAGTTATATGTTCAGTGGAGCAAGTTCCTTCAATCAGCCAATTAACAACTGGAATACCTTTATGGTTAAGAATATAGATAACATGTTTGAAGAGGCTACTGCATACAGTTATCCGATATTGGAAAAGTCGCAGTATAGACGTAAAAAAAGTACGAAAAGTGCATAAATTGATTAAAAATACCTTTTGTAAATGAATTTAATTTATAGCAAAGGTATTTTTATAATAAAAGATGTTTTTGATTATATTAGAACGAATCAAACATAAGACACATCACTAAATTATTCAAAATTGAAAGACAATTCAATTTTGATTTATTTTCATAAGTAAACTTCATATTAGAAGCCTGTTATCAGTCATGGAATGACCAATAACGGGCTTTAACTATTCTAATGCTATCTTTTTTACTCATCAAAGTATATAATGAACGCATTCGTTTATATTTGTTTTATAATTTTTTTTATAGGTAAGAAAATGCGTATTATTCTTTTAGGTGCTCCTGGTGCAGGTAAAGGTACACAAGCTCAGTATTTAATGAAGAAGTTTGATATTCCACAAATTTCAACTGGTGACATGTTACGTTCAGCTATCAAGGCTGGTACACCATTAGGCTTAAAAGCTAAAGAAGTTATGGATAAGGGACAATTAGTATCTGATGATATTATTATTGGTTTAGTTAAGGATCGTGTTGCTCAAGCTGATTGTGCTAACGGTTTCTTATTAGATGGTTTCCCACGTACAATTCCTCAAGCAGAAGCTTTAGATACAAATAACATTGGTGTTGATGCAGTAGTAGAAATCTGTGTTCCTGATGAAGAAATTGTTAAGCGTATGAGTGGTCGTCGTGTTCACTTAGCTTCAGGTCGTACATACCACATCGTTTACAATCCACCTAAGGTAGAAGGTAAGGATGATGTGACAGGTGAAGACTTAATCATTCGTAAGGATGACGAAGAAGCTACAGTTAAGAGCAGATTAGAAGTTTACCATTCTCAAACTGAACCATTAGTTGCTTTCTATGAAAAGAAAGCTGCTAATAATGAATGCAAGTTCGTTAAGGTTGACGGTACAAAGACAGTTGATGAAGTAAGCGCTGATTTAGATGCTAACTTATAATAATCAACTCATAAGTTAAATAAAATAAGAGACCTAGGATTTTCCTAGGTTTCTTGTTTTATAATGCAAAATTTGTAATTTGGAATGTCATTTGAAGTTTCTTAGACAAAATTAGAACTTGTAAATTAGTCTTGCAAGAGTGAATAAACTAAATTGTTTACGATTAAATTATTCTCTTTGATTGAAACTTATATTCATTATCATTACTTTGAATTATACGTTTAGCAATATCAGATCTTGGGGTTTCTAGCACCTTTTTAACTGAACCGTACTCCTCAGCTTTCCCTTTATTTAAAATTAGTATTTTATCAGCAAAGTGTTTGATTAAGTCTAGATGGTTTAATGAAATGATTATTGCAGTACCATGCTTCTTTTGATTATCTAGCAATATGTTCATAAATTTAGATATCAAATGAGTATCAAGATGTTCGATTATTGTATCAACTAATAGAATATGAGAGTTTAGTAAAATAGCGTACGCGAATGAAAGTTGTAGTAACTCTAGATGTGGTAGCATGCTAGGATAGCTTTTCATAACAGAGTGTCTTAAACCAACTTGGTCTAAAATTCTTGTTATTCTTTTGTAACGCTGTTGTTCAGTAAGGTCAGAGTTGATGATTAGAGGTTGTTCAAGGATTTGATAAACCATCAAATGAGGGTTTATGTTACTCATAGGATCAGCATGGATCATTTTTATAAAGTTAGCTCGGTCTCTTCTTTCAAATTCCATTAAAGGTTTACCGTAAACCATTATTTTTCCGCTGTCTAATGGTAGGGTGCCATTGATTAGTCTTAAAAGAGAAGTTTTACCAGAACCAGCATCTCCTGATATAGCTAAAATTTCACCTCTTTTAACCTCAAAGGAGATATCATCACAGATCTTAACTTTACGCTTTAAAAATAAAGACTTTCTAACAGTTGTTGTACAACATAAGTTTTCAACCTTTAATAATGGATATTCAGAGTTAGAAAGGCAGTTAGCATCTAAAATTCCCATCGTTATTCTCCTTTATCCATGTTTCTTGGAAAATGACATTTGAATGATACATTCTTGTATCTTGTTGTAGGAGGCGCTTTGTTACATTCTCTGTCAGCATATGGGCATCTTGGCCCTAAGGTACAGCCATTTGGTATTTGAGTTAAATTTGGGTAAAAACCTTTTAAGTCGCCAAGTTCTGATTTGTTGTCTTTATCGTTTATACTTTTTGTTATATCTAACAAGCTTTCAGTATAAGGATGATGAGGGGTGTTTATTATTGATTGACGAGGTCCTGACTCAACAATATTTCCACAGTAATATATGTTAATGTAGTCGACAAAGTTTGCAATACTGTTTATTTTGTTTGCAATATATAAAATGGTTACTTGGTTGTTTTTATTTAGACTATCCAATAAGTGCAAAATTTGAAGCTGGGTAAATGGTGTCATACTGTCAATTGGGTCGTCTGCAATAATGATCTTTGGTTTACATGCTAGAGCCATTGCTATAACAATCTTTTGGCAAAGAACTTCAGATAGTTCATTTGGGTAGCAGTTAAAGATATTCTTTGGTTCTTTAATGCCTACTTTATGTAAAAGGGTGCTAGCGAAGTTCTTTTTCCAATTAAAAATTTTGTACCATGGTTCAGAGAAGCTCTTATACGAGATTGCTTCTTGCATCTGCTTTAATATGGTTTTTCTAGGAGATAAAGACTCACGGCCTTTTTGGAAGATAAGTGAAATATATTTACTTAATAATTTTCTTCTTTCCTTAGTTGTATAGTTAGTTATATTTATGTCGTCGATACTAAAATGATCGAACTTTACACGTATATCGTTACCGTGCATTCCTATGATTGCTTTAATTATAGCTGTTTTTCCAGAATGAGACGGTCCGATTAAAGATGAAATTTCACCTTCATCTAGAGAGATGTCTAAATTTTTACAAATTCTAATTTTAGTATAATTATGTATAACCTTGATACTAAGGTTTCTAATTTCTAAAAAAGCCATCTTTAATCCATCTTAATGTCAAAAACCCTGTTCAAGCCATGATTTATCAATCGTATCGATATAATAAATGAAATTAATATTATACCAGGGAAAAGAGCTTGTTCGATACCGATAAATAAATAGTCTAAGTAACCGCTCATTAAACTTCCTATACATGGGACAGGCTCCTGAGCTCCAAGTCCTAAGAATCCAATAGAGGTTATATCTAATATAGCAATTACAAAGCTTTTTAAAAATACATTTATATAAGGTCCAACGATATTTGGAAATACAGTTTTTGTTAATATATAGAAGTTACTAAAACCATCTTGAATATTGTTGTTTATATATGGTTTTGAGTACTCGTCTTTAACTGCATTAAATATTGCTTTTATAAATCTTGGTAATAGAGATAAACTGATTGCTAATATTGCATGTTTAAGACTAGGTCCTAAGATCGCAGTTATTACGATTGCAATTAAAATTGAAGGGATTGATAAAAATATATCAAATACATGGTGAATGATTACATGTTTTCTATTCTTTTTGTTTAATGCACTAATAGTTCCAACTACTAATCCAATAATACTAGCTATTAAAGCTGAGTAGAACGCTGTATTAATGGTTTTTTGTTCAGCTTCAAGCATTCGGCTTAAGAAGTCACGCCCGTATTCGTCAGTACCAAGGAAGTGCATTAGATTTCCATTTTCTTTCCAAGAAGGAGGGAGTAATCTAATTTCTTGGTTAATGGTGTATCCGTCTGCATTAATAATTAACGGAATTAAATAGATAATGATTATTAATAAGATAAATACATAAAGTCCGATTACATCGAATGTATTTTTCTTATAAAGCTTCCAAATGAGTGAAGAATTAGAGACTAATTCCATATCATTATTTTTTCGATTTTTATGATACCTTTTTTTAAACATCTCTATTCCTTGTCATCATTAAAGTGATTGGATTGGGAAAGGTAAAATATAACATTTATAAGTTCGGTTAGTATGTTTATAGTTAATAAACATAGTGATACTGTAAATGTTGTAGAAACAATTACAGCATAATCCTGTGTTTTTATACTTTGAATTAATAATGGTCCAATTCCTGGCCATTCAAAAATTATCTCAATAACTATAACTGCTGAGAATATATTACATAGTATTGTTGTAATTCTAGGTAGAATAGTAGGGATTAAGTTTGGAAGGATATGAACATAAATAAGTCTAATATCACTAATGCCACTACTTAATTTTGCTAGGATGTAGTTTTTATGTAGAATTTGTATTGTTGCGATTCTGGTAATACCTATAAATTCAGAACATGGTATTAACGATACACAGATTATTGGTAAGATAAAATGTTTTACCATATCGATTATTATCGTTATATCTCCATGAATAATAGCATCTATTGTTAAAAAACCAGTAACAGTAGGTACATCATATAACAGATTTATGTTTCCCATCATTGGTAAAACCTTAAGGTTTACACATAAGATGATTAGAATAATAAAAGCAAACCAATATGTTGGAATTGAACTTGAAAATTGGGCATAAGTTCTAATTATTGTGTCGAATAGACTATGGTGTTTTAATCCGCTGAAAATACCTAAGGTTGTTCCTACTACAAACGATAAAATAAATGATAAAACAATTAATTCAATAGTGGCTGGGAACAATAACTTCATGTCTTCAATAACAGGAAGTCCGCTTCTAATACTTGTACCAAAATCAAAATGAATAAAGTTGTTTGTAAATGTCAGATAATCATATAGGAAACTTTCTAATGATGAATCAGATAACCTTAAATGCATCCAAAAAGATATCACTGTTAATAAAAAAACAAACAGTGTCATCAATATAATACGTTTGAATATAAAACTAATTAGCATTATTGACTCTCCTTATCATTTTTAGGAGGTTGCTTGGATGTCGATAACTTCTCAGAGTCCTCAGCATTGTTATTTGAATTTACAGAGTTCTTTTCATTAATTTTATTATTATCGTTCGTTTTTGATTCTAATTTAATATAAGCTGATTTAAAGTTCACGCCCCCATAGGATGTTATAGAGAAGTTTTTTAATCTGTTTACGGATATAAATTTATTTAAAGAAGCATATAACGGTATGATTGGAAGTTCATTATTTAATATGTTATTGATATGTTTTTTTATGATGTTTTTCTTATAAGGATCATTCTCATAAAGTAAATGATCGTATAAATAATCTAAGTCTTCATTACACCATGCTGAGAAGTTTTGGTCTTGAATTAAGTTTGTCTTTGATTTGTTTTGTTCCTTTTGAGGTGTAGGGCATCTAACCATTTGTTCAAGGATGTTGTTCTTATTTGAATATACATCAATAATAGCTATATCGAAATAACCTTTTCTTAGCTTGTTCTTAAATTTGCTAGGGTGTTTTTGTATTTTTGATTTAATTCCATACTTTGAAAGAGTAGCTTTAATGTAAGAGGCTATTCTGTTGTGTTCGTTACGCCCAATATTAGTATTGTCGTATATAGAGATATTGATTGTATGTTTACTTAGTTTTCTAAGACTTTCTTTAAAATCGTTAGTTGTAAAAGGTGGATAGTTTTCCTTGTGCACGAAGGTAAAACTATCGTGGTTTGATTTGTAGTAGTCATTTAAATCTTTTGCTGCTCCTAGTATTTGGCTTGTTAAAAACTCATTTTCATTGTCTATAATATTTTTATTTATAAATTGGTCTAGGAACAAAAAGTTCTCGTATAGATTTAATGAGGTCATTACGTCAGAATCATTGTTAGACAAGCTAAAGTTTTGTAATGATTTGTAGCTATCTTTCTTTTGGTCAAGTACATTTTTTTGTTTATAAGTAATGTTATCTGCTTTGTTATAGAATATTGATTTATTTAGGTTATCAATGTTTAGTATTTCAGTAACAGCTTTTCTTACATTTTTGTCAGAGAACTTGTTGTTTGCTGTGTTATAAATAATAAATGTACCAATAACTGAGTTTCTTTCAGTTATATTGAACTTATTTGCATGTTGTTGAATGAAAGATAAGTAGTTATTAGTTTTTGTATTAACGATTTGGCATTCGTTAGTAAACAGTTGAGCAATTCTTTTATGCGTGTTACTGCTAGTTGTAAAAACTAGAGGGGATATGTTTGGTAAAACGCCATTATAGTCTTTAAATGGGACTAGTTTTAGATACTTTTCAGTTATAAAACTTTTTTGTTGGTATGGACCTGTTCCTATCGCCTTAAAGTCAAGTGTATCTATTGTCAACCCTTTGCTTAATATAGTATCAGCATATTCTTTACTTAATATAACAGCATTGTCCATCGATAAGAATGTATTTAGTAGGTTTGAAGGTTGTTTAAGAATAAACTCGACCTTGTATTCGCTAAGAACATTGATTTTGTTTATTAATGTAGATATTTCAGATGAAGATAAGAATGGAAAATCAATTCTGTTTCGATAAAAAGGATTGTCAGGGTTGAATAATCTGTCAAAACTAAATTTAATATCGTGTGCATTTAGTTCTCGAGTGGGGGTGAAAATATCATTGCTATGAAATTTTATCCCCTTGCTTACGTTGTATATATATCTAGTTTCATTATCAGATATGTGTGACAAGGTCAATATATTAGATTTAATTGTTCTTGTTTCTGAAACAACTTTTAAAGGTCTGTCATAGATTGCATGCGATATGGTTGAAGCGATTGAACTACTACTGTATCTTTGCGGGTTGGTTGAGATGATTGTCTCATCTGTACAATATACAACCCCTTTTTCAATATTATTTGCTTCTGTTGTTGAAAAGAAGGCACAGGAGACAAATACCCCTAAAAAAATGATTAAATTAGAAACTAAATAATTCATAAGTCTTTGGTGATATCTTTAAAAAAACAATGAGATTTTACCATATTTACGGCTGTCAGTGTTTATAAATGACAAAATTGTTACATAAAGGTTTACAAAATGTAGACATAAATCAACTAATGTAACTCAATGTGATCGCAATACAAAATATAGTAAAAAGTGAATAATTCTTTAGGCATTTTGAATTATCACACATTTTGATTATGATATTGTTTTCAAAAAACGAATCATAGTATAAATTAGAAAATATAAGATGAGAAATATAAATTTATATCTAGAAAGTAAAGTGATAAAGATATAAATAACTACTTATGTGGGAGAGAAGGTAGATGCACCGTCAGATGAAACAGTTTAATAAATTTTGTGTGTCTTTTCCTATAAATAAAGACGCTAGTATTGCACTTTCTAAAATGCAAAATGTAATGACAATGTGTTCAAATGGATATACTCCAGAACAATTAAAGAGATTTTACAATTCATTCTTAAAGATTACAGTTGATACTTTAAAGAATATAAAAGCAATTAACGATTCTTGCTATGAAGTAGAGCAAGATAACCAATAAAATCAAAAGTAAACAAATGATTTAAAGTAAAGGTCTAACGAAAGTCAGACCTTTCTTTTATTCTATTCCTATTTAAATATTTTAATTCTCTTTATAAATCCGCGGTTACGTAGTGAAATTTCATTGTTTAATATTTGTAAGTTAAAATCATAATGAAAGTAGGGAGGAGGTTATTGGTTTTAGAAAGAATATATAAGACCTTTAATTTAATACTGAATTATGTTAAAGAGAATTTGAATATGTTTGTTCTAACATTCACTCGTAATCTATATAAATTTACAAAGAAGAGCAGAGTTACAATAGAAGTATTAATAAATTTTAAATTTATTAATGTTTATTGAGTTTTTATAGAATTTAATGTGTTAAAAATGCTCTTAAAACATTGGTGTGTACTATTTGCATAATTATGCACTGATTAATAACTATATATTAATCTAAATATATCGTGTTGAATAAATCATACTTCTGATTAATGCAAACATATTAATCAAAGGAATTTAAAATATTATTTTAAAATTAATCAAGAAAATATAATACCTTTTTGAAAATAATCATCACTAATGCTCTTAAAAATGTTAAATATTATTAAAGTTTTATGCAGTGTTAAAATCGTATAAAGTTAATTTTTGTAAAACAAAATATCGTAACTTTATTTATATACAGTGTTTTATATGTTTTCTTTGTTATTTTTAGGTTTGTTGTAGTAAAATCTTAAAATAATTTGTGTAAAATGTAAAAATAGGTTATAATATAAACATATTGGTTAAAAAATCGCAAAATTTTATAGATTGAGATTTTTCTAAAATTATTTATTAAAGGGAAACTTGCTAGTTTTCCTTATATCTAACTATAAATATCATAACATTTAATTATAATTAAAAATTAAAAGAGTGAACTTATGGAAAAATTAGATTCTGTTGATTTGAAGATTTTAAGTCTGTTACAACAAAATGCTCGCTACACATTAAAAGATATTGCTAAAGAAGTAGAACTATCTACTCCTGCAGTATCGAGCAGACTTGAAAAGCTTGAATCATCTAATATTATTAAGGGTTATACTGCACTAATTAATTACAGCACTTTAGGGTTAAATATCAATGCTATAGTATCTGTTGATGTAATTCCTGGTACAAAGCAAGAATTTATTGAATTCTTGAAGCAACAAAAGTGTATATTATCCTTAGATTGGGTTACAGGTAAGTACAGTGCTGTTGTTAAAGGGGTTTTTGCTGATATCGAAGCTTTAAACCAATTTAATAATTCTTTATCTGAAAGATTTGGTTCATCAGTAGTGCAAGTTATTTTGCATACAGATTTAGAACGTACATCTCTAAAGATTGATGATATTATCTAATTTAAAAGTTTATAGGTATGTATTGTTGACTAGGTATATTCCTATAAATATTACAAGATAAGTCCTAATCTAGCGAACGGAGCAAAAGCGTAGGCCACAAGCCTACGTTTTTTGCATCTAATGCATCATATAACGCAAAAGAACGCAATTAAGCGTTCCTTTGATAAAGTTGTCGTTTAAAAATATATTTAACGTATTTATCTAAAATAGCGTTAAATCTAATTAGTGTTTCCTTTGGCAAATGCCTTACCACATACGCCTAGCATTATTAAGGAAACTAATGTATTACAAACGAAGATAATAATGATCCATTGAACCATTGTTAAGCCTGTAAAGCTCCACATTGCATCACCACAGATTCCATTTGGTTCAAATACACTTGGTAACCATTGGTCTAGCTTAAAGAATGATGGAAAGTTTGCCATAAAACCACAAGTTTCACTTGCAGCAAACGGATTTTTTAAAGATTCTTTGTATGCAATTTCATAGCCTCGATGTTCAATTGATATAATTAAACCAAGTATTGAAAATATTGCCCATGTTGCAGTAGCACTTAATCTAACAAAATAGTTCTTTGGTATAGTTAAGCCTATTATTGCTGCTACACCATAAAACATAAAGCACGCTCTTTCGTATACACATTCAATACATGGGTTTAGCTTTAAATAATATTGAAAGTAAAGACCGCATGCTTCATAAAAAACAAAACCGCATAATAAGAAAAACCATAAGTAGCGGCTATGTGGGGTGAAGTAATTGTTAAAGAATTTTTTTATTAGGTTCATTTCTTTCTATCCTGTTCTAAAACTACTTTATTTTATAGATCTATAATAATTAGATAAATTTCTAGAGGAAGAATTTATTTTGGTAAATGATACCATAATATTGTTGTATTGGTATTTTTCTATTGATGACATCAAGCATGTATCACATGTATTAATCTGCTGAATTTTCAGGATAAATACTTTTTATAATGCTGTTTATTCTTTCAATATTTTGTTTAGAAATAGGAGAAGAGGTTATTTTTGTTAAACCTAGTAGGTCTATTATCTCCATTGGGTCTGGAGTATCGCCGAATATCGTTCCATTTTCTTTAAAGATATTGATTGAAGCAATAAGTTCAGGTTTACAGATATTATGAGCATTACGTAAGAGTTTAGCAGTAGTTAGATACATCTTAGCTCTTCTGTTTCTTGCATAAACAGGTTTGTTATAGATGTAAATAAAATCTTCATCATCAGTGATGCAGTTTAATTTAACAATTGAGTATTCAAGTTCTTCTTTGATTTTTTTCTTGTCTTCCTTTTTTAGACTAATGTTTAGTCTATGACATAGAAGGTTAATCCTTTTATATATTAAGTCCTTTTTAATTGGAGCTTCAGACTTAATTATATTGATAATGGTAGAACGTATGTCTTCTTTGGATATTTCAGCAAAGCTTTTACAAATTTGTAATGCTTGTTTAAACGCTTCAACTGATGCTAATACGTAATTAGAAGTTTTTTCTTGGTTCTTTGCTATTGGAACAATTAAGTTTAAAGTTTCATTACATCTTCTTTCGTTCTCAATTGCGTTAATATGTTTTGTATTAACTTCTATATTTGCATCGATTTCAGTTCTGTTTTGATTGTTATTGTACAACTTGTTATTGTTATGTTCTTGATTTGATTTTTCTACAACATCAGTCCTTGTGAGTGGTGTAATATTAGAATCAAGGGATGAGATATCATTAGACGAAGCAGGGGGTTCATCAAAGTTGTTTTCTACTAATAAAAACTGTGCGTTGATATTATTTGGTGTTTTATTGTTTTCTAAAATTGATTGTAGGATGTTTTCTGTTAAACCATTGTTAAATATTGGGTCTAAACCAAATTCATTATCGATATCAGCTAACAAGATATTATCTGCTGTGATATCATTTGCAGCTACAAAATTTTGTTGATTGAAGTTATGCGGCACAAAATTAGTGTTAAGTAATTTCTTTTCTTGATAGTTGTTATCATCTAGAGTAAGGGTCTTACACTCTATTTCCTTTGTTATATAGTGTTCTGGAATATTTAATATATTACTAATGAACTCAATTGTGTTGTTTATTTGCTTTTTAGAACAAACAATATCTTTGTATGCATCTAAATTAGGTGTTGCATTTTTTACAACAGGCGGATTAGTTGTTTGTGGGGTTTGATTGTATACTTTTACATCGTTAACAGGCTTAAATATTTTTACATCACTCATTTGATATAGATTATCTTTTAGCGCATGATAACCTCTATATGCTCCAAACATTGCAGCTAAATCTATCTTTTCTTTTAAAGACTTAAGTTCAGTTAAATAAAGCTTGATGTTTTCAATATTTAAACTAATTGTTTCTGTTTCAGTAATAATCTTTAGGAAAAAGAAAGGTGTTGAGATCGATTGGTTAGTGGTTTTTTGGATTATATCCAAAAATGTTGTAAACTCATTCATCTTCCTTAAATGTTCTAAGATTTCTTTTAACGTAAGGTTTGGATTTTTTTCAGACATATCCATTAAGATGTCATACATAACTTTATATTCTTCATAGTCATATAGATTAATAGGGTGTTCTATTTGTCTATTTTTGGCATAGAAGAAGATTTCAAGCATGTCAAAGCAGTACCCAAAGTTGTTATTAGGGTAGTTGTTGATGCGTTTATAGCTTGTAATTAAAGAGAACATTGTTCTTTCAATAAGCTTTGTTTCGTAATGACATTTGTTCTTAGAACGAAGAGTTAACCCAATGATAATTCCTTGAGGGATGTTGGTTATCATCTTCTTAAGACTATTTTCGTTTATTTTCTCAGGCAGTCTTGAGAAGTTAAAGATACATAATGATATTGCTGCCCCAAGGTTGGCTTCGTTTATCATTATGTAGTCTAAGTATTTATATAGAATTGTTGAAGGAATAACTTTGAATATTATGTTAGGGTAAATAGATTGAAGCACATGGTCAGCAGCTTCACTCATTGCTACAATAACTTCAACGTTTTTGATGTTAATTGCTATACCATTACATTTTCTTTTGTTAATGCAAATATTATTGATAGCATTATCTGATAAATAGTTGCATTTCAAGTCTGGATTATCATTTAAGCAGCAAGGATTTACAATCATAAACACTTTGTCGACTATAGATGATATGGTAGGGTTGTTTTTAAATAAGTCAATAAAGTGATACTCACAAGGTGTTTCGCCTTGATATGTAATGGTCTCGTTATAACTTATATAAAACTCTCCAGAGTTTTCTAATTCTCTAATATTAGAAGAATTGGTTAATATTAGCAGTTTTGTCATAGTCTATGATTGTTATTTGCTGTTTTTAGTTATTGCTTCTTGTTATCTTGTTTTTCTTTTTCTCTTATTAAATCTTCTTGTTGTTGGATTCTTAGAAGTTCATCTTGTTGAACTTTTATTTGTTTCTTTTGTTCATTGATTCTTTGTTCTTCTTTTTCTCGACGAAGAAGTTCTTCTTGAACCATTTCTTCATGTTCTTGATTTAATTCTTCAGTTGTGCGCAATCTTGAACCGTTAATGATATTCTTAACACGCTTTAAACTTACTCTAAAGTCAGAACCCATACGCATAATGAAGGCTGTAGCAATAACGTCTACAATAGCCATCTGTACAAGTGTTGAAATCATAGGTATGTACATGTCTGTGTTTTGAGGCATTTTGATTGAAAGTACCATACCTTTACTTGAAACGTTAGCTAAATAACTATTAGCTTTAGTTATTGAAATAACAGTAGCTTTTTGAGAGCGAGCAGCTTGAGCAACGTCTACTAGCGCTCTTGTTTGTCCAGAATTAGAGATTAGTACAAATACATCATTTATGTCACTGATAGCAGCTGCTGTTCTCATCATTACGGTATCTTCGTAGTAGTTACAAGGAATACCTAGGCGTAAAAATGTATTCATTAATGCGTGAGCAACAGTAGCACTAGCTCCAAGACCACAGAAATAGATTCGACGAGCACTTTGTAATCTATCTACAACAGAGTCTAAAGTCTTGATATCTATTTGCTTTTTAGCTTGATTTAAAGCAGAGATAGTGCCTGTAAAAATCTTTTGCATGATAGCACTAGTATTATCATTTTCTTCTACAGGTGCACACTCAGTTGGTGTTAAGCTTTGTGCGATTTTTAGTTTGAAATCAGGGAAGCCTTTAGCATTAAATTTTTGACAAAATCTATGTACCGTAGGTTCTGAAACGTTAGCAAGTTCTGCAACTTCAGCAATACTAAGAGATATTACTTTATGTGAGTATTTTAGTATTACATTAGCGATAGATTTTTCTTTTGGTCTTAGATGTTCTAATTTTGATGATATATTTTCTAAAAAATTCATGATTATTATGTTTCGTATGAGTATTAAATTGAAAATGTTGTGCTATTTGTATATATCAATTATATATTTACATAAAAGTGTAATTTTTTGTAATTAATTTACATTTTAGCATTTACTGAAATCGGTTTCAATCAAAGGAATGTAAAAAAATTACATTAATTGTGTTTATTTTCTCGTTAAGAGTAGGAGACAAATAAGTGTTTTAAATGTTAGCTATAATGTTTGCTTTTTAAAACAATGAAAGGTGCAATTTGCACCTTTCATTATCTTTTATTTAATTCTAGCAACTTTTAGTTACTTGAATTTGTAGGTTCTTCACGGAAATATTGGAAATATAGACATTGAAAAAGGGGCAAAAGTACTCTAATATTTTAAGCGCTAAACAA